>JBILTL010000016.1:0-27545 GCA_044371535.1 Flavobacteriales bacterium
GAATAATTCAAGAGCAAACAAATGGTTCAAGAAATTACAGTTGTTCTCTTCGGCGGCATTCTCTATCGGACATGGTGGAAACGACGCACAGAAGGTTATGGGTATCATTACTGTTGCATTAATTGCGGGTGGAGAAATTACTTCCTTGAAGGAAATGCCGAATTGGGTGCCGCTGGCCTGTTACGCTGCAATCGCTCTTGGTACCATGAGTGGTGGTTGGAAGATTGTAAAAACTATGGGGAATAAGATCACCAAGGTTACACCTTTCGAAGGAGTAGCAGCAGAGACTGCAGGGGCGATTACCTTATTCTTTACAGAAGGATTGAAGTTCCCGTGGAAAATGGGGGGTGAAGTAGTTAAAGGTATTCCTGTTTCTACAACACACACGATAACCGGTTCAATCATCGGAGTTGGAATTACCAAGCGTATTTCTGCAGTTAAATGGGGTGTTACAGGTAAGCTTTTAGTGGCTTGGATAATTACGATTCCAATTTCAGCAGGTTTAGGTGCGCTGTTTTATTACATCATGCACTTGTGCGGTGTAAACGCATAGTTTAATAAATGATATTAAGCATTAAAAGCACCTTAGGGTGCTTTTTTTGTATTCATGAGACCCTATCTTTGAGTAAGATGCAGTTTCTAAAATCAAATCAATTTATCTGGAATTCAGAGACGCGAGAATACCTCTGTGGTGCTCGTGCTGCTGGGCTTATGGAAGAGTCTGATTTGTTTAAAAGAACTTCTGAAAATCATTTCAAAGATGTTTTGTGGTTCCAAGACAGATGTCTCATCGTTGAACAAGATCAACGTTGGATCGTTCTAAAAAGAGATCAAGAAACCGATCTGCTTGAAATCGAATTGGCTTCATTATTCGAGGAGAAAAAAGAGAAGTTTGACTTGGTTAAATGCGCTTCAGATGTAGAATGGATTTTTGTGAGTGATAAGAGTGAAGTAGTGTATTCTTTTCAAGAGCAAATCGGACATCCCATGCATCAATTGAGTGATGCGCTTATTCGATTTTCCAAGCAAGGTTTAGATTTGAAGCAGATTTCAGAGAAATTAAATGACCTGGAAGTCTTTGATGATCTTGAGGGTGGTGTTAAATCATTTACATACCGCGGTGTTGTGCTCGAGTATGATTTTCATAGATTCTCGTTGAATCAATTTGAAATGAAGGGAGAAGTAATTTACTTCCAACTAAAAAATGTGCAGCGCCCTTTTGAGAAATTCTCCGCAGATTTTTATAAAGTAGTGTTGAACTCGGCTGCTTTAGATACAGCAGTGTTCGATCTAGAGCAACGTTACATGCTTATCAATGAATTTGCGGTTAAGAATAAAGAGGTTCGCAATTGGTTAATAGGACGAACGGATTTTGATTATTGCGAGTTTAAGGGAACCGATGACACCATGGCGAGAGTTAGGAAAGAGTTCTTTGAGCAGTCGAAGCGCGAAAGACGGATGGTGGAGATGGAGGAGAAGATTGTAGACGCTGAAGGAAAAACAAGATATTCGTTGAAGCGCTTCAAGCCAATTATTGTGCAAGATGAAATTAAGTACATGATGGGGTTTGGAATGGATGTAACACCCGTTATTGATGCGCAAGAGCAACTTCAGAAGTCGTTCCTTGAGAAAGAGTCGTTGCTAGGTGAAATTCATCATCGTGTTAAGAATAATCTTACTGTTGTTTATTCTCTCTAAGAGCTGCAAGCAATTCAGGAGAAAAATGCTGACATAGCTTTCGCCTATCGAGAGTCGCAATCGCGAATTAAGGCCATGGCTTTGGTTCATGAAATGCTATATAAATCACATTCTTTTGAAGCTATAGAACTCTTTTCTTATTTAAAGAATTTAGCAGAGCATCTTCAGCATTTGTTAGCTGTGAATAAAACGGTTGAGTTGAAATTTATAGGAGAGTCGGTAGACTTGCCAATTAGCAGGGCAGTGACCTGCGGTTTATTCGCAAATGAAATTTTAACGAATTCATACAAGTACGCAATTCCATTTGTTGAGAATCCAGAGATTCGAATCCGACTGGAAGAGGTAAATGGGTTTGTTGAAATGGAGATTGGAGACAATGGGCCGGGTCTAAATGAAGATTTTGAGGAAGGGAAAAATGCATCACTTGGATTCAAACTCATGCGTACATTTGCCTCACAACTGAAAGGTGAGTTAGATATTAAATCCGAGAACGGATTGACCTACCTTCTTAAATTTAAAAAGTAATGCGCATCCTACTAGTAGACGATGATCAACTTATACGCTTTGTGCACCAGATGTTCATTGAACGCGCAGGACAAGAGGTTGTTGGTGTTGCTGAAGAAGAGACTCAAGCTGTTGAATTGGCTCTTGAATTAAAGCCAGACATTGTTGTAATGGATATCCGTCTCGAAAATGGATCCAATGGTATTCATGCGATGAAGACCATACAACAAACGTTGAATATTCCCGCGATTTACATTTCTGGAAATTCAGATAATAAAACAATTGAAGAGGCTGAGCAAACCTTGATGAAAGCATTCCTTGTGAAGCCAGTTACACAAGATGAAATTGCGAAAGCTTTAGTTTATTAGTCCTCAGGGTTAACGCGTTTATCCTTAACCGTGAATACACGTGATACATTAAAACCAAAGTGTATTCCCCCTTTTCTCCACTGTCCAACTGATTCTGTAATGAATCCTGGTTCCAACATAGATGTAGAGTTTGTCAAATGCAGTTGAAAGACATGTCCTCCTGTTTCTATATCTACACCTAGTGAAAGAGAGTTGTAGTATTCAGAGGAAATTTGATTGGGTAATACATAGATGTATTCACCATTCACAGAAAAACGTTGAGTAAGCTTATATCTTCCACCAAATCCCATAGCCAAAATGTCGTTTTTGTCTTGTAAAGTCGGCACAAGGTTTTTGTGCACAAGGGTAGGAGTCAACTGCAACGATAAGTCGTTATTGAATTTACGGGCAATAAGCAATTGATGGGTATACTGCAGGCGCGAAGAAAAATAATTGTCTCTGTTAGGATCAGCCCACTTCACTGTATTACAAACAGCAGAAGCAAAGTAAGAGACAGAAAGGGGTACATTGCGCTTACCACTTCCTTGACGAATTATTTTGTATTTCAAGAATGAATCGTAGGCTTTATTCACATTGCTTCTTCCCATTCCAACCATAAGGCGGTCGGTAATTCCGTACTCCAATCCGAAACGCATAAGGGCTTGATCTAATCCAAATAAATCGTATACTCCTGTATTGATAAAACCAAAACGGTGTGAAATACGAAAATCCATTACCCCCGCAGCAGCATTCTCAACACTGTGCATATTTATGATTCGGGTAGTTTTAAAAGTAGCCGAAGTATAGGTTTGTTCTTCTTCGCCTCCAAGAAGAGATAGTAAGTCATCCTCATTAGAAGTTACTTGAGTGCTATCGGAAGGTTGCGCGAAAGTATTGGCCTGAAAGAAAAGCAAAAGAGCTAATGAAATTAGCCCTTTTGAAATAATGTGTTGATTCATAAAAATTATTTAAGGGGTTGAAGTGACGCTTTCACGGTTACTTCGATTTTGTCAGAAATTTGACCTTTTACAACATCTGGAATTTGAACATTGAAATCGCGAGGATTGACATAGAACTTCGTGCTGCCGTCAATCTTTCCACCCGAAATTTTAATTGTAGCAATTGCACTGACATCCTTGGTCGTACCATGCATAGTCATTTGGCCAGCAACATTTACTGAGTAGGTTCCATCAGCAGAAAAATTCACTTTTGAAAAATCACCTTTTCCTTTAAAGTTTGCCTTAGGGTATTTATCACTTTCCAAATAATTTTCATTGAAGTGCTCTTGCATCAATGCTTTTTCAAATTCGAAACTCTTGATTAAGGTCTCTACTTGAACAGCTCCTGTGGCTTGATCAATGATAATCGATGATTTATAATTATCGGCTTTAATGTCTTCTGCGCTTGTATGCGAAAAGAATTTAATGTGTGCTGTCTTTGAAAAGTAGCGTTGTGCGAATGCGCCAGTTGTTGAAGCAATCATCAAAAGTGCAAAAAGTAATTTTTTCATAATGTTATTTTTTATTGATCTTAACTATTATTGTACCACTATTTCATTCGGGCGCATTTCGTCATCTGAACGCCATCCATCATTAAATAACCTGTGCAAAATCCTTTGATGACCACTTGATCTCCTTTGTTAGCGCTGGCTTTATCTGTAGCGTTGAAATAGCAATTCACAGGGTAGTCAGGGGTAGAAGTAATTAATCGAATAACGCTTTCGTTGCCTTCATTTACAAATGAAGTATCTACAACGCCTTGAATTTCGAGAGCCACAGAATCTTTGACGAATTTGGCATTTGCGGCATCTTCGTTTCTTGCAAACGCTGCTCCAAGTGAATCAGCTGGTAAAATGTAGTTAGGCTTAACATCTGCCGCATTTGTTTTCGGCTTGTTCCACAGATAATAGGCTACACCTCCGCCAATGGCAATGATGGAGAGAATTACGATTATGATTATCTTTTTATTCATCTAATGTTTATTTAGTTATTGGGTGCTCCTGCCGAAATCCAAGCATTCACAGCTGCTTTGTCGCAAGTGTTTAATCCTGTAGTTCCTTTAGGCATGATTGAGTATCCGTTGCTTCCGTCTAATGAACCAGCGAATCCCCCGTTATCTACTATCGCCTTTATTTCATCATAAGTGGTTAATGATAATCCTGCACTAGGGTTAGCACCTTCGTGACAACCGCTTGCGCACTGTTGCGCTACCAAGGGAGCAATTCTACTTGTAAAAGTAAACGTGTTGTCGCATGGTGTAGATGAGTACAAATACTCTTCATTATCGTAATAACATGCTGTCAATAACACCGTCATAGTCAGGAGCAGCATGCTCATCTTAGTTGTTAAGCGCACCATCGTTGATCCATTTTTGAATTTGAGTAATCTTACAGCTTTGCAGGCCGGAAGTATTTTTAGGCATAATTGAATAGCCTCCTGTCCCATGTAAAGAATGCATAAGCGAACCATCATTTACTGTGCTTACAATTTGAGAGTAATTTGTTAAACTCAAATTAGCGTCCGGACTACCGCCGCTGTGACAGCCTGTGCAATTGGTTTGAATAATCGGAAGAATATAGGCGTTGAAAGTGTAATTCACAGTGTCGCATCCTACGCAATTGTTGAATTTTGCTCCTTGATTTATCCAAGTTCGAATAGCATTTATCTGAGCGGAAGTAAGTGCAGTACTTGGAGGAGGAGGCATTATCTTATCAGGGTCGGTCTCAGTGATAACTTCCATTAACTCACTGTTATTGGCATTACCCATGTCTATGATATCTGAATTCATCAGCGAGTAATAATCGGTCACCACAATTCCTTCTTCATGAGAAGCTTCGTCGTGACATCCAGACATTCCGCAATTGGAAACCAACAAGGGTAATATAGTATTTCCGAAATAGACCGTATCGGGATCACAATTCTCTGCCCATGTTCCATCCAAATCAGGCGGCGGCTCGTGCTTACAAGAAACAAGGGTAAGGAGAGTTAAACCAGCGAAGAATGGAAAGAGTTTTTTCATTGTCACAAATTTACGACTTTGAATTTGCTAGGATGAAACAATTATCAGTTGAATAGAAGTTTGAGATTAAATATCCCAAGTAATTGTCAGTTCTTCACTTGTAGGATGTGCTTGACATGCTAAAATATAACCATGCTCAACTTCCTTTGGAGTTAGTGCGTGGTTAGCATCCATGCGCGCGGTTCCTGAAAGAACTTTACATTGACAAGTTGTGCAAACACCTCCTTGACAAGAGTACGGCGCGTCTAAACCAGCGTCAATAGCAGCATTCAGAATGGTTTCGCCATCTGGATTAATTTCTAATTCAATGGTTTTTTTGTCTAACGTGATAGATACTTTGCTCATGTCTTTATTTGATTAATGTTGAAATTTCATTTGTTAAATTCTCTTCGCTCCAATTCCAGCTGCCCAAATCACTCTTCACAATCTCGTGCTTTTCATTCAGCAAGTACGTGACAGGTATAGAATAAACATTTACATCTTTCAGCTTGTTCACTCGGTAGATGTTGAATCCATATCGTTCGTGAAATGTCTTAACTTGATCTTCCCTGTCCTCTGTGATAAATACAAAGTTAATCTGTCTTCCTAGGGGAGTTTCCATAAAAGTTTTTATTTCGGGAAGTTCTTTGAGGCAAGGCCCGCACCAAGAAGCGTAGAAGTGAACGACAGTTGCTCCGCTGGTAAGCTCAGCTAGTTTGTGCTGAACCCCCGCACTATCGATAACGACAAGAGAGTCTTGTTCAAGAGTAGGTACTGTTTTATATCTGAAATACATAAAAACTCCAGCACATATAAGTGCTATCCAAAGAAGTCTTTCAATAGATAAAACGCGAGCGAACTTTCTTGAATACCAATTGCTCATGTATAATCGATTTAATCTAGTTCTATATTTTCCACTTCTATTTCTAGTTCTCCAAGTGCGGCGAGGTATTCTTGAAATTCAGTCAAGGACATGGGTTTGTAGTCAGCAGGTACCTCGAAAATTTCCGGGCTTAAATTCCCAGGTGTAATTTCGCTCAATTCCCAAAAGGAATTTTTGTCCTGCTGAATGGAAACGATCAATCCTGGTGCAGTGGCTGTTTCAAACAGAAACGGGATTGCAGCGTATGACGTCGTATAACACACATAAGTGGTGTCAGTTTTTTGATCATCTGATTTGCTTAGTATGAACCCTGATTTGCATTCAAGTCCAGCAATGGTCAGTTTTTTCGAGCCTGACTCTGATGTGAAGGAGTTTGTTTTTTCAATTTGAAAAAAGCTTTCACTTGTAGCCACAGCCATTTTGACGTTGGAGATGTTAGCCAAAATGGTTGCTTCCTTTGATTTTAAATTGATAAGTAGCGAATAGCTTACAGACGCAATTGAGTCTTCATTTCCGACAATTTCACCCCGCCATAAATTTCCTTTTTCGGAATATTTAATGCGTGAGATGTTGCTCGATTTTTCTATTCCATTGTTGGTGTTAAGCTCATAAACTAAAACACCCTCGAATGCCTTGCTCTGTCCGAACGAGCACAGTTGAATGCACAATAGCGTGAAAAGTAGTGTGATTCGTTTCATTAATAATTTAAAATTTCAGAAATGACAGCACTAACTTTTTCAGCATTTGGAAGCAAGGCGGCTTCTAAATCACTGTTCAATGGAATCGCAGGAGTAGGAGCACTTCCATAGGTTTTTACTGGAGCATCTAAATACTCGAAGCAGTTCTCTGCAATCTTACCTGCGAGGGCTTGTGCGAAACTATTCATGGCCGGCTCTTCTGTAAGAACCAGGCAACGTCCACATTTCTTCACACCTTCAAACACCGCGTTTTCATCAAGCGGCATAAGCGTTCGCAAATCAATAATTTCAACTTGTCCGTCGAAATTTTTCGCAGCATTCAACGCCCAATGAACTCCCATTCCATAGGTAATCACAGCAATTGATTTCTTGTTGTTGGAAGTGAGAACAGTATTCGCTTTTCCAAGTGGAACAATGTAATCTTCTGAAGGCTCTATCGTGCGCGCCATGTCGGTACCTTTCACCTTCGACCAATAAAGGCCTTTGTGCTCAAGCATAACAACCGGATTCGGATCGTAAAAGGCTGCTTTCAGCAGGCCTTTCAAATCTGCGCCGTTGCTTGGATAAACCACTTTAATTCCGCGAATGTTGCAAAGCACACTTTCTACACTGCTACTGTGATAAGGACCACCGCTTCCGTATGCGCCAATAGGCACACGAACAAGTGCTTGCACATTCCATTTTCCATTCGTTAAATAATAACTGCGAGCAGCTTCAGTAAACAATTGGTTCAGGCCTGGCCAGATATAATCTGCGAATTGCACTTCCACAATAGGCTTCAATCCAGCAACACTCATTCCCACAGTGCTTCCTATAATAAACGCTTCTTGAATTGGTGTATTGAAGACACGGTTGTCTCCGAATTTTTCAGCCAACGTTGCTGCTTCACGAAACACACCGCCCAAGCGCTTGCCCACGTCTTGACCGTACAACAAGGCTTCCGGATGCTTCGATAAAATTTCTTGCATCGCAAAAAGCGCGCAGTCTACCATTACGGTAGCCTCTTTTCCTTGCGGAGCGCGCTCGCCTTTTTCTTCCGTTATTGGAGTAGGAGCATAGGCGTGATCCATTAAAGAAGAAGGCGAAGGATCTTCCGCATTCGCTGCACGATCGTAATCGCGCAAAATATTTTCGCCGGCTTTCTTCCACACATCTTCCAATGTGCTATCTGAAAAACCGAAATTGTTTAATTGCTTTTTGAATTTTGGAAGAGGATCTCTTTTTTCAGCTTCTTCCAAATCGTGACGGTACCATTCTTTTCGAACCCCCGAAGTGTGGTGCCCCAACAAAGGAACTTTGCAATGTAGAAGCCACGGTTTACGCGTCTTGCGCATGCTGCTTAAAATTTCTTGAATGGTATTGAAGCTCTGCACGAAGTCGGTGCCGTCGATGCTCTTCACACGAATATTCGGATAGGCCTTCGCCAGATTTGTAGCGTCTCCTGTACGAATCTCTGAAGCGTGCGCGCTAATGTCCCATTCGTTGTCTTGAACAAAGAACAAAACAGGAAGCTGCTTCAGATTCGCCATGTGCAAAGCCTCGGTCACTTCCCCTTCGGTCATGGCCGCGTCTCCGATAGAACAAACCACCACCGAAGGAATGTCGGTGTCGTTTAACCCTTGAAGCTCCTTGTATTGAACACCCATTGCAACTCCAACCGTTGGAATGGCTTGCATTCCCGTTGCAGAAGATTGGTGAGGAATCTTCGGCATGTTCGGACGGTTCAACGAAGGATGGCTGTAATAGGTTCTTCCACCGCTAAACGGATCGTCTTTCTTCGCGAACAACTGAAGCATTAGTTCATAAGGCGTCATGCCTATGCTTAACAAAATACTGTCGTCTCTGTAATACGCAGACAAGTAGTCGTCTTTGGTAAGCTGAAGCCCAAGCGCAATCTGGCATGCCTCATGTCCGCGCGATGTTGCGTGCACATATTTCGAGGTCACCTTGGCGTTGGCTTCGTATAAATCTGATAGCTGACGAGCAGTGGCCATTTTTTCATAGGCCAAGAGCAAAGTGTCGCTATTCAATGTGAGTTCGTTTTCCATGAAATTTTCTTTCGGACTGCAAGTTACAACAACGTGGTATATGAAGGAAACCGTTTTACCTTTGGAACATGCAATTTTTCAAATACCATGGCACGGGCAACGATTTCATTATGGTCGATAACCGTGAAGATTCTTGGCAGCCCACTTCAGAAGAGGTGGCTAATTTATGCGATAGACATTTCGGCATTGGGGCAGACGGATTAATTCTGATTGAAGGCGATGAAGAGACCGAGTTCTACATGAATTATTTCAACTCAGACGGCTCACAGTCTTTTTGTGGAAATGGAAGCCGCTGCGCGGTGGCCTTCGCGAAGAGTTTGGGTATCTTGGAAAAGGAAGAAGCTTCATTCAGAGCCATTGATGGGTATCATGAAGCGAAGATTAACGGAGAGGAAATTTCCATACGCATGACAGATGTGAAGGAAGTGGTTGTTCGAAATGAAAATGAATATTTCTTGAATACAGGATCCCCGCACGTGGTGCGCATGGTGGAAGATTTGAATATCGATGTCATGGAGCTCGGAAGTGGAATTCGCTACAGCGAAGAATTCGAGAAGGAAGGAACCAACGTGAATTTTTTGACACTGTTAAATTCAGACGAAGCCATGGTTCGAACCTACGAAAGAGGTGTAGAGGGTGAAACGCTTTCATGCGGAACGGGTGTCACAGCTTGCGCAATTGTCATGCATCATTTGTCGAACAGCGCGGAAGAAAAACAAATTCACGCTTTGGGAGGCGACTTGACAATTCGATTTGAAAGAACGGAAAAAGGCTATGAAAACATTTGGTTGTGCGGACCCGCAGAACAAGTATTTAAAGGAGAGTGGATGTCATGAATAGAATAATTGCGTGTTTAATTTTTGTTGTTTTTGCTCAAAGAGCAAGCGCAACAGTGAACTATCATGTTGGAGAACTTCCGCGCATGTCCCTCCTCACGTGTTCTCCGGGAGAAGAGTTATACTCGTGCTTTGGGCACAGCGCTTTGCGTTATACAGATACGCTGAAGGGTGAATGGGTTGATATTGTTTTCAATTACGGCACGTTCGAATTTTCTGAAGGCTTCTATTTGAAGTTCGCAAGAGGGAAGCTGAACTACATGTTAAGTGTTGGAAATTTCGCCGACTTCCAACAACAGTATTTGTATGGAGGAAGAGGAATAGTCGAAAATGAATTCAACTTGAATGCTGAGCAAATTAGATCTCTTGGATCTATGCTTATTGAAAATGCGAAAAAGGAAAACAAGTATTTTCAATACGACTTCTTTTACGACAATTGCGCCACGCGCGTCAGAGATATTGTTCTGAAAGCCTTGCCAGATATTCAACAGAATGAAAAAACATTTTCTAAACGTCCGAAATTTCGTCACGACATAGATGTATATCTTGCACATCAATACTGGGCCGATTTCGGAATTGATTTGGTGTTGGGAATGCCTTGCGACAAAACACCGGAAGCGGGACAAACTTCTTTTTTACCCGATAGTCTTCAGTCGAATATGATGGCTTGGACAATCAATGGAAAAAAGGTTTTAGGGAGAACAATTGAGATTCTTCCCGTAGATGATTCATTGTTTGAAAAGCATGTGCCATCGGCGAAGCCCATTTTTTACGTATCGCTTTCAGCACTGTTATTCGCTGGATTCAGTATTTATTTGTGGTGGAAGAAAAGAGGTTGGAATTTATCAGAGCGTTTGTTCCTAGTTTTTTTTGGTGTGCTTGGAATTGTCTTGTTCGTGATGTGGTTTTTAACCGATCACACCACAACCAAATGGAATTTCAATATTCTATGGGCAAACCCAATGCTGTTTGCTTTAGCTTTTGCACGCATGAATTCCTTAAAGTCATGGATTCGAAAGTACGCGTTCATTCAAATGGGTCTTTCGGTCTACGTGCTTTTAGCGGTATACATTCCAGCCATTGGAATTCAAACTTTCCCCGATGAAATAGGGGCTTGGCTTGTTGCACAATTAATTTTAATTTATCGATTCACCAGAATCTCAAAACCTGTTCAAGGATAGATTATATTTGATACCATGCGATCTAGAATATTCGTCAGTATAATTGCTTGTATTTCGCTTCTTTCTTCATGCAAGAAAGATGAAGCCACGACGTGGGAATCGAATTGGGTTGCACCTCTGGCTCATGGTCGATTGACGCTTTCAGATTTGACAGCAGATAACGGATACACAGACAACGCAGGTATCTATCATTTGTATTTCGAAAAGATAATTTCAGGATTTGGAACAAGCGATTTGACACAGATTCCGGATACGAATATCTCTCAGAAGTTTGTTGTGCCCCTAACGGGTGGACCTTTTCAAATTCCGGGAAATACTGCGATCATAACGCAGAATCAGAACTACTCCGTTGAAACCAATGGCACCGGTTTGCGCATGGTGAAGGTGAAGTCGGGACAAATGATTGTTCACGTGAAGTCTTATGTGAACGCATACTTGCACCCAAGTTTTACGTTATACAATGTGTCGGAAGTATATGGAAACAATACGGATATCGATTTCGCATTGACTCCAGGTAGCGCATCTTCTCCAACAGAAGGATATTACACTTTGGATATGTCGAACAAATACGTTGTGCTGAGCGGCACATCTGGATTCGATTACAATAAGCTTTCAACGCATCTTGAGATTAAGACAGAGTATGGAACCACCGCCGATCAGAATACGATATACGGACAAGATTCAGTGAGATTTGAATTGATTGTGTCTGACCTTGTAATCGATTACGCGAAAGGTTATTTTGGAAATGATACTTACACTTTCAACGAGACTTTCAACTTAGCTGAAAGCGCAAACATGCCAACAGGAATGCTGGCTTTGGATCAGGCTTCATTTGGATTTCATGTCGCACACAAAATGGGATTTGATGGTAAGTTGAAGATTGATAACGTTATGGGATTGAATACCTACATGAATACCGGTGTTTGGCTGACTGGAGGGAATTTGCACAATCCGTTTTTTATTACGCGATCCATTGATGAGGGAGGAACGGCTTCTGTTTCGAACTACGATATTGATTTGAATGAAGGGAACAGTAACATTACTTCGTTTATGGGAAGTTTGCCATATTCCGTTCTTTTTACCGGTAGTTTACAATTGAATCCGTTTGGAAACGTAAGCGATGGAAACGATTTCTTCTACGCGGATCAATTAACCGAAGCGAAATTGGTTGTTGATGTTCCTTTGCGATTGGCAGCCAGCGATCTCACGCTTCGCGATACGTTGAATGTGGAAGTAAATACTGACGCGGTTCGTGTGAGTTCTTTAACCTTGGATGTTCAGAATGCATTTCCAATGGAATGGAAATTAAATTTGACAACGTTGGGTGGGGTAGTTGTTGCTGAAGATTTAAATGTGCCAAGTGGAAACAGTATTGATGCATTGGCACTTTCAACTTCAAGCACACTGGTGATTCCTATTTCTGAATCGCAATGGAACATTATTAAATCGGAAGGAAAATTAATTCTGCAAGTCGTTTCAAACACGCCTTCTTATCCAAATTTGGTGAATCTATACAATTCATATTTCATTGATGTGCGGGTGAAAGCAGGCGTTGTACTTAATGCTGAAGTGGAATGAAAAAGATTCTAATTGTTTTCGTTTTCGCGTTCGCGAGTGCAATGTCTTCCGCACAGACATCATACCTGTGGTTGACAAGGTCTGACACAACAGGAAAGGCCTTCAGAGGTATTTTAGATATTCAAGGAAATGCGGCTGCAGGAAGTACATTCTTGACCAAAGAAGTGGTAAAACCATTTGTGGTTGGAGGAACGGTTACGGCTGAAGCGAGAAATTCTGCCATAGATGGAATGACTGATCTTGGTGTGTTTGGAGGAAATGCAAATGCTCGTGCGCGCTATTATGGCGGAAGGGACAGTTTGTTCGGTAGTGAAATGCTAGACTTGTACATTCAAGTTGGAAAAGGATATTTTGGAAGTGGAAGAATTTCGAAGGAGGCCTTCGATTTAATCAGCAATGGGAATGTCAATTATCAAGGTGCGCGTGTTCCTTTGAATTCCATTCAAGGTGAGGCGCAAGGATTTCAATCGATTGGATTTGGTATTTACGACAAGCGAACATTCAGTTCGATTGGAATTTCTATGGTGAACGGATTAACTTATCAGCAGTTCAGTTTGTTTCCACCATCATCGTTTTACACTTCACCGAATGCAGACACACTGCAACTCGATTATTCAGGAGAGTATGTGCATTCGGCTAATCCGCGTCCGAATGGAAATGGAATCGGATTTAGCATAGACGGAGAATACAATTTCGTTCGCGATAGAGGCATTGACAAGAAGGAAGTTTGGAATACACTTGGTGTGCGCAATTTAGGTTGGGTGAATTGGAATGGACAAAGTGAAGTGGTGAGTTTTGATTCAACACTTACATGGACGGGTATTGATTTGAATGCTATTTTGAATGGAGATTCATTGTTGAATGGCGCATCTGGATTTGCAGATACGTTAGTCACCACTTCTCAGAATGTTTCATTTTGGAGACCGTTACGCGGTTCATTTTATGTGCGTTCCGTTTATCGTTGGAATGAAAAGCTTCGCTTGACTGCAGGATTGGAAATGTATGCAGTTCCTCTAAAGCCATTGGCAACCGTGGGATTCATGTATATGCCGAAGAGTAATTTCATTGCTTCCATGAATGTGTCTAATGGCGGTTATGGCAATTGGAAATTGGGAATGGGCGTGCAATGGCTTATCGCAAATCAGTTTTATTTGGGTGTTCAGACTTCGAACTTGCCAGGTTATTTTTTCGAGAACACCCGCGAGATGCAAGCTTCGATTCAATTAAGTTATTTATTCAAAACAAAAAAGAAAGACAATGAATAGTGCAGATGTAATGAAAATGGCGCAGACCAAATCATTGGTTTTATTGGCTGGTCCATGTGTGGTTGAAGGGGAAGATTTAGTGATGGAAGTTGCTGGTCGTGTAAAAGAAATTACGGACAAATTGGGAATGCCCTATGTGTTTAAGGCTTCTTACAGAAAAGCGAATCGCTCGCGTGTAGATTCATTCACGGGGTTAGGTGATCAAATCGGTTTAGAACTCATTCAGAAAGTGGGTAAGACCTACGGTATTCCAACTGTAACAGATATTCATGCTGCAGACGAAGCGGCAATGGCTGCGGCCTATGTTGATGTTTTACAGATACCAGCATTCCTTTGTCGTCAAACAGATTTGCTTCAGGCGGCTGCTGCGACAGGGAAGGTGGTGAATATTAAAAAAGGACAATTCCTTTCTGCTGAGTCAATGAAGCATGCAGTAAATAAAGTGAAAGAAGCGGGTAACAACAACGTGTGGTTAACCGAACGCGGCACCATGTTCGGATACCAAGATCTTGTTGTCGATTACCGCGGTATTCCTGTTATGCAAGAATATGCACCTGCCATTATGGACTGCACGCATTCTTTGCAACAACCAAATCAAAGTAGTGGCGTTACAGGTGGAAAACCCGAACTCATTGGAACCATTGCGAAGGCTGCTGTTGCAGTTGGGGTAGACGGATTGTTCATTGAAACACATCCGAATCCAGCGGTTGCTTTAAGTGACGGAGCAAACATGCTTCAATTAAATAAATTGGAAGAGTTGCTTGAACAAGTCATGGAAATTCGCGCAGTGATAAAAAAATAATTCATGAAGAAATTCGATTTCATCTGTTTGTTCGTTTCGCTTGCACTGGCTCAAATGTGCGTGGCGCAACCTGTTGTGCACAATTACGGCAGCTCGGGTTCTGACGAATATGCATCTATTGTTGCTCATCCGAATGGAGGTTTCGTGGCAGTAGGAACAACAGGCGGTGAAGTGGGATCGCAAACCGATGTGTACTTGTCGAAGTTGAATGCATCGCTCGATTGCGAATGGACTTTAAACATAGGAGGAATTGGAATTGAGCGGGGAAATGACGTAGCAGTGCACTCCGATGGAAGTATTTATTTCTGCGGAATGATTTTAAGTAATTCGGTTACGGGTTACAAGAATTTAGTTGGAAAATTAGATACGAATGGAAATCTGTTGTGGTCTCAAGAATTCGGTGAAGGAGTATGGGATGAAGCGCGCAATGTATTGTTAGATGCAAATGGAACCGTTTGGGTGGCAACGAATTCTTATTTTCCAACTGGAGAAGAAAAAGTAGTCCTCTATTCTTTGAATGAGACAGGTGGGATTTCAGCGACTATTGAAATTGAGTCTTCAGGTTCAAATAAAAATGCATCCTTAGAATATTATAACAATGAGATTTATATCTTGAACAATCACGATGTGAGTACCTACCCGCATTACAGCGTGAAGAAGGTGGACAATACTGGGTCATTACAACAAACTTATGAAGTAAGCGGATTGGGTGTTCTAGGACACGATTTGCAAGTGTGGAATTACGGGGTGTTTGTTGCAGGAGAGTTTTTAAACGGAAGTTTGAGAAATCCATACACGTGTGCTTTCAATCTCGACGGCACGGTCAATACAGAGACCTACAACAACTTCAATTTTAACATGTGGTACAACGCGGTGCACTCAAATTCGGAAGGGTATACGCTAGCAGGCGAGACAACAGACTTTGGATTTGGTGAGCAGGAATGGGTGTTACATAGAGCCAATGTTTTGGGTCAATACGCAGGTGGCGGAACTGTCGGTACAAACAAGTTCGAGGTTTGCAAAGATTTGTTAGTCGTTAACGATACGGTTTATTTGGTTGGAAGTTCAAACGGATTCCAGTTGAACAAGCAACAACAAGCCACGGTGTATAGAAATGAATCTGTGGTGCTTTCAGCATTAGATCCGACTGTTGTAAACAACGATTGTTTTTATGTCGGTACAGAAGATTTAATAGCTGAAGAAAACCTTTCGTTTAGTGCAGTTGGAAACAATGTCTTTCAAGCTTCAATGCCGGTGAATAATCTGAATGTGCATGTTTACAGCATCGACGGTAAATTGACCTTCAATCATTCGGGTACAAACGAATTCCAAGTGAATGCGTCACCTGGAATTTATTTTCTCGTTTTTCAATCTGAAAAACAATCGGGCGTTCAGAAAATTAGTATTCGTTAACGCGAAGAAAGCGCAATGGAGTACACTCCAGGTATAGCCTCTAATTCGCTTTGAATTTCTTTCGTTACTGCAATTTTATTTCTTTCTGAAGAAGGCAGAATTACGCGGTCATCTCCATTTTTTAGTTCAATGCGCAGCTGAGCATGCCCCGTGTTTTTTACCAACAGTTCGTCTAGCTTTTGAATAGACTGCTCCGTTAAAAATTCAGAGTCGATACCAATGGTTAAATACCTTCCAAGCTTTTCTTTGACTTCAGCGAGTAACGTGATTTCTACAATTTGAAACTCCGTTTTTTCTTCGGTGTTTTGTCCATATCTGCGTTTTTGAAAACGTCCGCGTACATACAAAAAGAATTTGTCTTGCATGTATGCTTTGAAGTTCATGTAGTCTTTCCGGAACAATCTGAAGTCGTGTGAACCTTCTCCGTTTTCAAGGGTGAAACTTCCGTAAGGATTGCCTTGCTGCGACATGCGGTGTTGCACGTTTTTCACAATGCCAGCAAAGGCTATTTCGCGTCCGTTATTGGGTTCAGGATTTTCTAGCGCTTCCATAGAATTTGAATGGCAGAAGGCTTCAATCTCCAATGCGAAATCGTCGAGCGGATGTCCGGAAATGAACATACCTACCAATTCTTTTTCCTTTGATAATTCAGTAAGTGCGTCCCAAGGTTCAACTTTCGGAATAGCAGGTGGCTGTATTTCTACCCCTGAATCTTCACCGAATAGAGAAGCTTGTGAAGAGTTCTTGCCATCGCGCGCTGCACGGGCGTATTTCACAAGCGTGTCTATGAATCCTTCGCCTTTGTTGTCTGTCCCGAAATAGGCAGAGCGCGTAATTCCAAATCGGTCGAAAGCTCCGCACATGGCTAAGCTTTCAAGCACGCGTTTGTTGGTGGCTTTGTCGTCTACGCGCTCGAGGAAATCGAATACTGTTTCGAACGGTTTCGTTTCTCTTTCACGAATCATGCTTTCTACAGCGTTCTCTCCAACCGCTTTTACAGCAGCCAATCCAAAGCGAATAGCGCCTTCTTTGTTTACAGAGAAAAGCGAAAGCGATTCGTTCACATCCGGAGAAAGAACAGGAATGCGCATACGCTTGCATTCTTCCATGAAGAAGGTTACGCCTTTGATATCGCTCATCGAGTTACTCAAAGTAGCAGCCATGAATTCAGCAGGGTAGTGTGCTTTTAAATACGCCGTTTGATAGGCTATCCAAGCGTAACAGGTCGAGTGCGATTTGTTGAAAGCGTAACTCGCGAATTTCTCCCAGTCGGCCCAAATCTTTTCAAGTTTATCTGCCGGATGTCCATTTGCAATGGCGCCTTCCATGAACAAGCTTTTCATTTTGTTCAGCTCTTCAATGAGTTTTTTACCCATTGCCTTACGCAAGACGTCGGCCTGACCTTTGGTGAAGTTGGCAAGTCTTTGAGACAGCAACATTACTTGCTCTTGGTATACGGTAATACCGTAGGTCTCTTTCAAGTTGTCTTCCATTTCAGGAAGATCGTATTCAATTTTTTCGAGTCCGTGTTTACGTCGAATGAACTGCGGAATGTACTCCATAGGACCTGGACGGTACAAGGCGTTCATGGCAATTAAATCGGCAAACACAGTAGGTTTGAGGTCGCGCATGTGCTTGCGCATACCTTCACTTTCATATTGGAAAATGGCAACTGTTTCACCGCGTTGGAAAAGTTCGTAGGTCTTTTCATCGTCGATGGGAATGTTGTCAATGTCAATGTCAATGTTGTGCGAAAGCTTAATGAGCTTCAGAGCGTTCTTGATAATGCTCAAGGTCTTCAATCCCAAGAAGTCCATTTTCAAGAGACCTGCTTTTTCTACAACGGAGTTGTCGAATTGCGTACACCACATGTCGCTGTCTTTCACTGTCGACACCGGTACGAAATTCGTAATGTCGGTGGGTGTAATAATCACGCCGCAGGCGTGAGTTCCCGTATTGCGAATGGACCCTTCTAAGATCTTTGCCATTCGCAATACTTTTCCTTCCGGAGTAGTGCTTGCAGCAATGGCACGCATGCGCTGCATGCGCTCGAATTCTTCACTCGAGAAATCGTCTTTCAACTGTTTTTCTTCTTTGTTGAAGATGTCAGAAAGAGATGCGCGGTCGGGGATAAGCTTGGTCAGTTGTTCCGACTCTCCAATAGACAAGTCGAACACCCGCGCAGCATCTTTCACGGCCGACTTCGCGGCCATGGTACCGTAGGTAATGATTTGCGCAACTGCGTTGCGCGAGTATTTATTTCGTACGTACTCAATAACTTTTTCTCGTCCTTCGTCCTCGAAGTCGATATCCATATCGGGCATCGACACACGATCTGGATTCAAGAAACGCTCAAAGAGGAGGTCGTATTTAATCGGGTCGACATCTGTAATTCGAAGGCAATAGGCCACGGCAGATCCCGCGGCAGAGCCACGACCAGGACCTACAGACACATCCATGCTGCGGGCTTCCCTACAGAAGTCTTCAACAATAAGCAAGTAACCGGGGTACCCCGCTTTTTCAATTACCGAAAGCTCGAAGTGAAGTCGCTCGCGAATCGATTCGTCGAAATCTCCGTAGCGGTATTTCGCTCCTTCAAAAGTTAAATGTTCGAGGTATGCCGATTGCTCAGCAATCGTCTTTAGCTTTTCTTTTTCTTGCGTAATGCGCTCTTCGTCGTATCCATCGGAATTCCACTTCTCAATGCGCTGTGATATCAAGCGGTCATGTGAAGCAGTAATTTCAGTTTGAAAATCCGTGATGAAAGTTTCGGCTATGTCAAACTTCGGCAAAAGAATTTCTCTGTCAAGTTTGTAACCGTCGCATTTGTCGGCAATTTCCAAGGTTGTCTCCAACGCTCCTGGATATGCCGAGAAAGCTTGAGCCATTTCCTGAACATCTTTCAAGTAGAATTCGTTGTTCGGAAAACCGAAGCGGAATTCTCTTCCTTTTTTACCAATGTATTTCGAAGGGGTACTTACTTTCTCTCCGTCTTTCACACATAACAGCGCGTCTTGCGCCTCTGCATCGCTCTTTTCAGTGTAGAACGTGTTATTCGCTGCGAAGTATTTAACGTTGTGCTTTTCGCAAAACCGAACAAGCGTTCGGTTTACCACTTGCTCTTCTTCCAATCCGTGGTTGTTCAACTCAGCATAAAAATCTTCGCCGAATTGTTCCTTCCAGAAAACAAAAAGCTCTTCAGCTTTTTCTTCGCCAATATTCAAAATGGTTGAAGGGATTTCACCCCAAAGTGAACCGGTGCAAAGAATGAGTCCTTCTTTGTATTCAAGCAAAAGATCACGGCTAATGCGCGGTACGTAATAGAACCCTTCAGTATACGCAATGGAAGAAAGCTTAGCAAGGTTTTGATATCCCTTGAAGTTTTTCGCGAGTAAGACAACCGGATAGCCGTCGTCTTTCGCAGAGCGATCCGTGTGATTGCGACACATGTTCAACTCAGCGCCAACAATGGGTTTGATTCCCTTCTTGTGTGCCGCGCTCACAAAGTGGAACGCCCCCATCATGTTTCCAGCGTCTGTAACAGCAACAGCTGGAGAGCCCATGGCGATTGATTTTTTGATCAATGCGTCTATGGTAGTTGTACTTTGAAGAATACTGTATTGCGAGTGAACATGCAGGTGAACAAACTTTTGATTTTCATCAACCTCTACGGCTTGTGAAG
Source organism: Flavobacteriales bacterium (assembly GCA_044371535.1). Classification (GTDB taxonomy): domain Bacteria; phylum Bacteroidota; class Bacteroidia; order Flavobacteriales_D; family Sanyastnellaceae; genus CAIZGX01. The sequence continues at coordinate 19,933 of JBILTL010000016.1, forward strand.
TTTGTTCAGGAACAAGATCGCTTAATTTATCAGATTTGAAATTGCTGTCTTGAAGAATAGGCGCTTCATAAACAACTTCGTCTTTTGCTATTCCAGCGGATGCAGGGATAACGCCAATACGAATGAGTTCGAAGAAACATTTTCCGGTGGCTGCAACGTCGTATGCGGCGTCGTGAGCCTCTTCGAATTTTACGTGAAATAACTTTTCATGAAGTTCAGTCAGCGTTGGCCACTTGAACTTTCCGCCACGTCCGCCAGGAATAGCACAAAAGTCTGTTCCAAACTCTTTGGTGTCCATGCTCGAGATTTGCTCAAGCACGTTTATTCTTCCTTCTCTTAAAAATTCACATCCAACAATGTTGATGTCGAATTCAATGTTATGTCCGGCTACAAATTGCGTTTGAGCAAGTGCCGCTTCAAATTGGTCTAAGCATTCATTCAGCGGAATACCTTCTTTCGTTGCGCGCTCCGTAGATATGCCGTGAATTTTTTCGGAAGAGTAGGGGATTGAAAATCCATTCGGCTGAACAATAATACTTCCTTGAGAAATTAGGTTTCCGCGTTCACCGTGCAGCTGCCAAGCCAATTGTACAAGCCTTGGCCAATTGTTAAAATCGGTTAGCGGCGCATTGTAGTTTTGAGGAAGGCCTGTGGTTTCGGTGTCGAAAATTAAATACATGGAAGTTGTTCAGATAGGAGCATAAAATTACTACCTCCCTTCCGAATAATTAGACATTGTGGAAATCTTTCCGACGTCTTTTTTTGAACCAACTTGAATTTCGAAACACCAACATGGAAAAGAGCCCTAGACCTAGGAAATAAACATAGTCTGAGGTCCAAATAATGGCAACATCTGCATCTGTATAAAACGAGATGTAATAGGCGTAGGCGAGGTAAAGCACTGTGGTAGCCAGTTCAATAAAAAAACCTTGAATAGTCATTCCAGCGCCTTCAACAGCTGCCAATAAAATACTAGTAAAAGCAAATATGGAAATGGCCGGAAGTACAATGTACATGCTCTTCACGGTTAATCGAACGGTTTCGTCATTGGCGTTGAAAAGATGCGCAATGCTTTCCGGGTAAAGCCATAGACCGTGCGTTAGAATAAAGATAAAACTGAAGTTCAGGATGGCTAGTCTTTTAAGCACATTGTAAATTTCGCTGCTTCTCTTTTCAGCAAGCAGTCCTGAAACATAGGTCTTCGTTGTGCTCGAAAATCCCATAACACTCACCCAAGCAAGCATGTACATGTTTCGAACAATAAATGCGCTTTGAAAAGAGTCTTCTCCTTTCTTTTCAATGAAAGCGAAAAAGATGATCCAGATGCTTAACGCGACAAGCATTTGAAGCATAATTGGAATTCCTAATCGAAGAATCTCTTTGGTGTAATTGAAGGGGACGCGATATAAATTTCGAAACAAGCGAACCTCTTTGTACTTCGCATGCAAGAGGGTGTAAATGAAAAGTACAAGAGCTGCTGCACCTTCACCCATGTTAGTTGCAATAGCCGCGCCTCGGACTTCCAATCGAGGGAAATTCAAATTTCCAAAGATGAATAGGTAGTCGAACACAATAGTGAAAATCGCGACCGTAATGGTAGAGTAAATCATGCTTCGCGTTAGGGCTATTCCAGACCAAAACGATTGAAGCACTTGTATGAACGTGAAGAAAATGAATCCGTACGCACGTGTTTCTGCGAATGTTTTCATGTAGTTGCGCGTTTCTACATCTTCGATGCTTCGGTCTAAAAATGTCGGGATGAAAAAAGCCAGTACAATAAACTGAATTAAAACAATGAAGGCCCCAATGAAGAGTGCATTTGCAAATACCGTTGGAATTTCTTCGCTTCTTCCTTCGCCACGTTTGCGTGCAATTAAGATTTGAGAGGCGTTTGCTAATCCTGCAGAAAGCATGGAAAGGGCAATATAAATGAGTCCAACGAAACTCACTGCGCTCATGGCTTTTCCGTTCAGTTGCGCAACGAAAAAATTATCGACGAGCACAACAATAAATTGCACGAATGCGCCCATGCACAAAGGCAGGGCCATTTGCAAAAGGGCTCTGTTGTTTGTGCTTAGTGCAATTTTTTCAGACATGTTTTTTGTTGTGCCATTCGGCTTCAATGTGCTTCCACCAATGAATGCTGTGACGCGCCCATTCAAGTTTTAGTTCTAATTTTTCTTCGTCGCTCAATTGCCAATTAAGAGAACTGCCGCGCAAGTTAGTTGTTAAATGCTGCAATGCAATGCTAGTAGCTGCAGAGACGTTGAGGCTTTCGGTAAAGCCTTGCATGGGAATGTGCACGAGTATATCTGCCTGCTCAACCATGTAGTCGCTAGCGCCAGAAAGCTCTGTACCCATGACCAATGCTGTTTTTTGTGAAAGGTCTAATTCCGAAAGAGGAATGGAATTTCCGTGAAGGTGGGTAACTGCTAAACGATAACCTTTGTTTTTTAAATCACGAACACATTCGGCAGTATTGCTGCGTGTTGAATTGTATCGATGAAGCGTAAGCCATTTTCCGGCTCCTTTTGAGATGCGTTGAAGGTGTTGAAACGGATTGGTGTTCTCAATTAAATATCCGTCTTGAATGCCGAACGATTCCATGCTTCGAAGAATAGCGCTGGTATTGTGCGATTGATAGAGATCTTCGAGCACAACGGTTAAGTATCTTGTCCGCAAATTAACGACCTCGTTGAAACGCTGTTGTTTGAAAGGCGTGAGGGCCTCGCAGAATAGGTCGTATAGTTCTTGACTCATGGCGTGCAAAAATAAAAAGGGCTGCCGAAGCAGCCCTCATATTTTTCGTAACTGAAAATTACTTCACTTTAGAAGATAACTCAGCACCAGCTTTGAACTTAACTACTTTTTTAGCTTTGATAGTGATTTCTTTACCAGTTTGTGGGTTACGTCCTTTACGAGCCGCACGCTTTGAAGTAGAGAAAGAACCGAAACCAACTAGGGCAACACGGTCGTCTTTTTTCAACGCTTTAGTAGTTACTTCGATGAATGCATCTAATGCACGCTTCGAATCAGCTTTAGAAAGCTTAGAAGAAGCTGCGATAGCTTCAATCAATTCTGCTTTGTTCATTTTGTTTTGGTTTTTATTAATTAAACATTTGTTTGTTATCCCAAATGTAAAAGAAGCATTTTCTAATTCGCAAGTAAACACTGAGAATTTTTATCATTTTGTTGAAAAAAGCCCGTTGTTGTTCATAACCACGAGGTTTTTGTTCTGAAACGCCTTGATTTACTAGCTTTTAGCGCATGAAAAAGCCCGCAGAAGCGGGCTTTTTAGTTTTATGATGAATGAGATTATTCCGATTTTTTTCTTCCTATGATGAAATAAACAACTGCTCCAATTGGAATCACCATTAAGCCGAAGTACGCAGCGGGGTCATCGCTCAACGCGTTTTTCACAATGAACCAAGCGACTACAGCAATAAACAATACAGGTAACACTGGATAAAGCGGTGATTTGAAAATACCGTCTGTTTGTCCCATTTTTTTCATTCTGAAAATGAATATTCCTGAACAAGCCATGGCAAGGAAGAACCACTCTGTTATTGTTACATAAGTATAAAGCGCTTCGAATTTTCCCCAGACGAAGATGAGTACAATGGCCCAAGCAGATTGCAAGAGAATGGCATTTACAGGCACGCCGAATTTCGGATGTGATTTTCCAAACGCTTGAAAGAACAAACCTTCATTCGACATTTGCTGAACTATACGCGGTGTTGCAAGAACATAGAGCCCCGCGCAACCGAATACAGAAAGTGCAATCAAAATTGATACAGCTAACGATCCGCCAGGAACTATTTTTTCCATAGCGTCTGCTGCCAACGTTTTGCTGTTTTGAATTTCTTCAATACTCAAAACGTTCATGTACCCGATGCTAACAAGAACGTAGGAAAGTGTTACGACTAAGGTTCCAAGAATAAGCGCTAGAGGAACGTTACGCTTTGGGTTTTCTGCTTCGTTGGTTACGAAACTTGCGTAGTGCCATCCTGTGTATGACCACAAGACTCCAACAAACGCTTTTGCCCAACCGAAACCTTGAGCTTTCTCGCTAGTGAAAATTTCTGAAACAGAAATGCTGTTTTCAAAGATGTTGTTCGTTCCTAAAAAGAGAAGGAGGATAAGCAATCCGTATATACCAATAATTTTCAAAACAGTAGAAACGTTTGCAAACCATTTCGAACTGTCCAAACTGAACATGTTGAATAGTGTAAGAATAACGATTGATACGGCAGCTACAACTGGAAGTAGTGTGTCTGAAAACCCAATTATTTTTTGAGAGTAATCGGCGAATACAACAATCAACGCCGCAATAGTTCCAGAGGAGACAACGGTTAACAAACACCATCCGTATAAAAACGCAGGTAACGGTCCGAAGGCTTCTTTCAAGTAAGTGTATATCCCTCCGCCTTTAGGAAATCGGCCTCCCATCTCGGCGTACACCAAAGCACCAATCATTGAGACCAAACCACCAGCTATCCAAAGAATGGTCATCCACATTGGATCGGGCACTTCTTGGGCAATGCTAGTAGGAGTTTTGAAGATACCAGAACCAATGGTACTTCCAATGGCAATCATGGTTAATGCGAAAAGCGAGAGTCCTTTTTTATTCATAATTCGGGTTGAATGGTTTCAAATATATTCCGCTTTTAAGGAAGGACGTGCGAAATATAGAAAAGTGTTCGTAAATTTGTAATAATGAAGTTCGTAGAAAAAATAAAACTATCTGCCGGTAGACGTGCTCTGGGGAAATTGCCAGACGTGTCTCGTATGCGTTCAGGTTCTAATTTTCATGACGCTCAAGCTATTGGTATTATGTACGTAGATGCCGACGAGCGTTACTTCAATAAGATCAAAGCTTTTGCTAAATACCTAAAGGATAAGTTTGGTGTTCGTCATGTTAGATGCGTTGGTTTTGTAAACGATTCAAGTAAGAATTTACCTATTTGGCAATCACAGAAACTGGAGTTTGAATACTTTACCAAAGACGATCTGAACTGGTACCTGCGCCCTGTTCAAAACGTTTCCAAATTCACAAAAGAAGATTTTGATATTCTAATAGACTTATCGAACGGGGATCATGTTCCGTTGAATTTCATATTCAAAGAGAGCAAAGCTCGAATGAAAGTAGGACTGCGTGATTCACGTGCCGCTTTGCAATGCGATTTCATGATTGATCTTGGGGACAACCCAACCATTGACAAGTATCTACAAAACTTGGATGTTTATTTAAGCAATCCACAAATAAAATAAAAATGAGAGAGAAGTTGAAAGGATTAGGTGTGGCAATGGTTACGCCTTTTCGCAAAGATGGTTCAGTAGATTTCGCTGGATTGAAAAAGTTAACGGCGCATTTAATTGAAGGCGGAGCCGATTATTTAGTTGTTCAAGGTACAACCGGAGAGTCTGTTACATTGACAAAAGAAGAGAAGCAAGAAGTTTTGGATGCTGTTCTTGAGGCAAACAATGGCACAAAACCAATCGTTTTAGGTTTAGGCGGCAACAACACCTACGAATTGGTTCAGCAATTAAGCAGATTAGATACCGATGGAATAGATGCTATTCTTTCTGTTACTCCCTATTACAACAAGCCTACACAAAACGGATTGGTAGAGCATTATAAGGCACTTAGCGAAGCAAGTAAAATTCCGATCGTATTGTACAATGTGCCCGGAAGAACTGCTGTGAATATGCTTCCCGATACAGTGGCTCGCATTGCATTTGAATGCAAGAACATTATTGGTATCAAAGAAGCTAGCGGAAGCGTTGAACAAATAATGAATGTCATTAACGTAACTCCGAAAGAGTTCATGGTTATCAGTGGCGACGATGCCTTGACTTTACCGCTTTTATCTGCCGGTTGCGACGGAGTTATCTCAGTTGTAGGAAACGCTTTTCCGAAAGAGTTTTCTCAAATGATTAACGCTGCGTTGAATAACAATTACGAAGAGGCAAGAGCCATTCATTACAAGTTGTTGGATTTAATTCATTTATTATTTGCTGAAGGCAATCCAGCCGGAATCAAAGAAGTACTTGCTCACCTCGATATCTGCGAAAACTATCTTCGTCTACCGCTTGTGCCCGTTTCGGAAAAGCTTAGCGATAAGATTAGGAAGTACCTTGTGGAAGAAGAGTTTATGTCCTAAAGCACGAATGTGGCAGAGCCACGAAAGTACAGGCACGAATGTCCAAAGGACGAATGTGGCATAGCCACGAATGCCCGATGGGCGAATATCCTATAGGACTAATGTGGCAGAGCCACGAATGTGCGAGCACGAATGTCTTAGACGAGACTATTTAACGAAGCTTTGCACGATCTGCCTCGCGTTTGAGGTCTTTGTCTTTAACGTCGGCGCGTTTGTCACCAACGTTTTTACCTTTTGCTAAAGCTATGTCCAACTTAGCCCAACCTTTTTCAGAAATGAATAAGCGCATGGGAACAATGGTCATTCCGGTGTCTTTCAATTTTCGCTTGAGACGATCTATTTCTGTTTGTTGAAGGAGCAATGTTTTTACTCGACGCTCTTCGTGTTGCGCGTATCCCGCATTGCCGTAATGAGCAATGTTCATGTTTAAAATGATAAGCGAATTGCCATTCAGCTTGCAATAGGCTTCTGCGATGTTCGCTTTGCCTGCACGAATGCTCTTGATTTCACTTCCAGTTAAAACAATACCAGCAGTGAACTCTTCCAAAATGAAATATTGAAAGAGCGCTTTTTTATTTTTTATTTCCACTGCCATGCCGCGAATTTACAACGGAATGAGAGGAAAGAGATTGAACGGCTTATTTATCGGAAAGAAATTGTGCGATTGATTTGACTTCCGCAGCATTTGCGCGAAGATATTCCTTTGGCATAACTCCTAATTCACCTGCATGGACAATCTCAGAAGCGCTGGTGTGATAGCTTGAAAAGCATTCGTCATAGACTTGCGCAATGTTCGAACTGCGCAATCCTGAACCTGGCATAATCTCCATGGTGTTCGCCAGTGAAGCATAACGTTTCAAGTTTTCAATTCCTTCCACACACGTCATTTTTTTTCCGGAAGAAAGTAAACGTTTGCAACCAGCACTTTCCAATTGCGCAATGGCTTCGTCGCCATTGGTGCATACATCGAATGCACGTTGAAAGGCAACATCAATTCCATTCGCAGCTTTCACGAATTTCTCCAATGTTCTGAAGTCAATGGTTCCGTCGGCATTCAAGGCACCAACCACAACGGCTTTAATTCCTTTGTCTTTCGAACGTCGAATGTCGTTACACATAATTTTAATTTCCTCGTCTGAATAAACGAACGAGCCTTCACGCAAGCGAATGAGGGCAGCTATATCGCAAGACGTTCGTTCAACGGCAAATTCTATAAGTGATAATGCCGGAGTTAATCCGCCCACTTGCAAAGCGGAACATACTTCAAGACGCGTTGCTCCGTTCTCGTTGGCAATTAAACACGACTCAGGATTTGTCGCTATTATTTCCAAATGAATATTTGACATTCTATGTAATTTTGAATTATGCTTCAAAGTAAATACCTCTTCCCATTAATCGCACTTTTTTTTAGTTCGAATTTTTTATTCGCTCAAGCTGAACCGCCGCATG
>JBILTL010000096.1:0-7989 GCA_044371535.1 Flavobacteriales bacterium
ACCCGCTCCAAAGACCCCCAACAGGAGATGCGCTAGCCGCAAGGTCTATCATATCACTTGGCATACACACAGAAACATCCGGTCCAGCTGTCATTTGAAGTGGAATAGCAACGGTGAAGTAAGTTGAGTCAATGTTGGTGCATCCATTTCCATCTGTAAATGAATATTGAAAACCGAATGTTCCTTCGGTTGTAGGGACGAATGTATCATTTGAGACATTTAAACCAGTCCAACTTCCAAGTGCTGGCGTCGCACTCAATGCGAAAGGTCCGTTGGATATGCAAACCGTTGTGTCAGCAGCTGCAGTAACTACAGGTAATTCGTAAACAATAATGCCCAATGAATCTGTGTCTGTGCATCCAAATTCATTTGTAACCAAAAGCTCAATTATTTCGGTCTGAATGACTGTTATCGTCGTGTCGTTTGAACCTGTTGACCAGGTGGGCATTCCATTGGTTGAAGTTAATTGGATTTCACTTCCATCGCAAAACGAAGGTGGGCCGCTCGCAAGTATTGTAGCAATCGGATTCGGATTAACTAAAACGGACAGGGTATCTGAAGTCGCAGAACAGTTGTAAGAGTTCGTAAGCGTCACCGTATAATCCCCCGACGCACTAACCACTAGAACGCTATCTGTTGAGCCGGTATTCCAAAAGTAAATTGAATCAAGACTACTCGATAAAAGCACGCTATCACCTTCGCAAAAAGTAGTGGCAGATAAAGGAGTAATTATTGGGGTTGGTAGAGGGTTAACCGTGATCGAGGTTCCTGCAGATGTTGCGTTACAGTTGTCTGCGTTGGTAACGACAACACTATAAATGCCAGTGGTGTCAACTGTAATGAACGAGGTCGTGTCGCCGGTATTCCATAGATAGGCGGTTCCTGCATTGGCTGTTAAAGTCGCTGATGTATCGGCACAAAATACAAGCGGATTGTTGCTGGAGATACTTGCTGTCGGTGCAGATATCTCGATTGTTATAGTAGAACTTGCATTGGATGTTCCTGCTGTTGCCGAGCAGGTATAGGTGGTCGATGCTCCTGTTGGAGAGACAATAAGCGTGTCGCCAATGGTGCCGTCGTTCCATAAATAGCCGATAGCAAATGGATTGTAAATAGCTGTTGCTAAACTGCTACCCGCAAAGGTTCCAACTTGAGGAATGGCAGTCGAAGGGAATGTTACTCCAGCAGTTGCACCAGGCGGGGCAATCGTAATGGTTGGGGTAGAAGTAATGGTGCTGAAATTAGCTTGTGTACCCATATCAAAAGGCATGTGCACAATTACATTCTGCATGTTTGCTGAAATTAATTTGCGATTGTAAATCGCATTCACATCGGCTGCTGTAAGAGCTATTTTCCAAACACGAAATTCATCAAGTTGCCCTAGGAAACTGTCATTCGGGTCAGCGTCTACTCCACTTAAAGCCGGATAAGAATTTCCAAGATTCGGACGGAAAGCCACAGTTAAAGGAACTCCGAAGTTGTTGTTTGCATAGTTCGAACCGTTTAATCGTGTGCCCACCGAAATACCATCTATGAAAAGTTCGAAATTGTTCGAGGTATATACAACAGCGCAGTGGTGCCATCCGCTTAGGTCAGCTGTATAGGTTAATCTAGATGCAGAGAACTGATGACTTTGTTCCATCACGGAAATGCCATTAACTCCAACAGAAATTCCGGAAGAACGCCTTTGAATTCCACTAAAAATGCTTTGAGGGTAAACCGCATAATTTTGGCCAGCTTGACCATCGTATATTCCAATTCCATCCACATGCTCAGGAAGAAGGACAATTGAATCAGGCGTGTTGAACCAAAACTCATAAGTAAAAGTGCCAATAGTTTGCGCGGGCACGTTGTTAAGTATGATAGTTTGGTTGGTGGTGCGAGGGAAATTCAACACGCGATTAGGTAAATCCGCGGATGCCGTTAGCGTTGCACTTTCTCCCTGACATAAAATCATGTCGTTCGATGTTATTTCAACTGATTGGGCATTTGTAATAATCGAAGTGACTATAATCAACAAAAAGAATAGAAACTTTTTCATAATTGGAAAGGATGCTCAAATATAAGTAGGGATTTACTCGAGTTCATGATTACTAGTGTATTAAGTCTTCGTGAAAATAGTTGGATTACTGGGGTGTTTAGTTTTTCCCGTAACGCGGATGGAACAATTGAATCTCTTCTTTCAATCGAGATCGGTCAATGTGCGTGTAAATTTCGGTTGTTGTAATGCTGGAATGTCCAAGCATTTCTTGAACAGCCCGCAAGTCGGCCCCAGCTTCAACAAGATGTGTGGCAAAGGAATGACGGAAAGTGTGAGGGCTCACTTGCTTTTGAATGCCTAAAGCGACACAATTTTCACGGATAATAGTGAAGATGTACATGCGACTTAATTTCTTTCCTCTTCGATTCAGAAATACAAAGTCTTCATGCCCGGGGGCAAGTTTCATGTGGTTGCGCATGTGCTCATTGTAATGCTGAATCCATTTCATGGCCTCTTCACCAATGGGAACAAAGCGCTCTTTGTTTCCTTTTCCAACAATACGCAAGAGCTGATCACTCGTTCGCATTTGAGAAATTTTTAGGTCAGTTAGTTCACTCACGCGAAGTCCACAACTGTAAAGTGTTTCAAGTATGGCTCTGTTTCGGGTGCCTTCCGGTTTGCTTAAGTCACAGTGTTCAATAATGGAAACCACTTCGTCGATGCTAAGCACATCTGGAAGCTTACGAGAAGTTCTTGGCATTTCAATAAATTCCATGGGGTCTATTGAAATAACCTTTTCCAAAATCAGATAAGAAAAGAATCCTTTAAGTCCGGAAATAATTCGCGCTTGAGAAGTGGCCTCCAAACCCAATTCGTGAAGGAATTTTAGAAACGCTGTAATGGTCTCATGTGTAATCGAGCCAACTGCAATTTGCTCAGTGAAGTTTTCGAGTTTGGTCACATCTTTCAAATAGGCCGATCGAGTAGCTTCCGACAAGGATTTTTCCAAGCGTAAATACATATCGAATCCTTTTTTTAATCCAACCCAACTCATTGCACGAAGATAGACAAAACGAAAAACCCTCGCGAACGAGGGGTTTTCAGACTAATTACCTAAACAAATTCTAATTAACCAAAACTACTGGTAACCGTTGTTACTCGGCAGTATACTTAAATATTGTAATGTGCGTAGCACGTGTGTTCACAATCTCTAAGCGTTCTTAGACAACACAAACATATAACGGCATTTGCCCTGTCTTGAACTCGGTTTTTCGACTTATAAACAGAGGAATGTGAAACGGGACTTGTATTTTTAGAAAATTCATGTATATTTGCACTCGTTTTAACAAAGAATACAGAATATGAAAACAGGAATACACCCAGAATCTTACCGTTTGGTAGTTTTCAAAGATATGTCTAACGAGCATGCTTTCTTAGGAAAGAGCACTTGTAATTCAAAAGAAACCATCATGTGGGAAGATGGAAACGAATATCCTGTAATCAAATTAGAGATTACATCTGCTTCTCACCCGTTCTACACTGGTAAGATGCAATTAGTAGATACTGCAGGACGTATTGACAAGTTCAAGACGCGCTATGCAAAATTCGAGAAAAAATAATAATCATCACCGCTTACAAAGAAAAGCCACTCAAGCGAGTGGCTTTTTTTTTAGGGCGCTCCATAAAAACAATGTACTTTTGTTTTCCGTATGAAAAACGTCGCTACCGCTTATCAATTGCTTCATTCAGCCTTGAAGAATGTCTTTCAAAATAACTTCCAAATGGAAGTTTCAGACAGTGAAATTCAAATACAAAAAACACGAAAAGAATTCGAAGGTGATTTAACCATTGTGACTTTTCCGTGGGTGAAGAAATTAGGCAAATCACCGGAGGCGGTTGGACAAGAAATTGGTGAAGGTCTTCAGAAAGAAATTCCTTCAATCGAAAGATTCAATGTGGTGAAAGGTTTTTTGAATCTTCATTTCAATGATGCTTTCTGGGGAAATCAATTTCTGAATGTAACACAACTTGAAAATTTTGGTCTAGCTGACGCGAATTCAAAGCCGAGAGTCATGGTGGAATACGCTTCGCCAAATACCAACAAACCACTGCACCTTGGACACTTAAGAAATATATTCTTGGGCTATTCAATTTCGGAAATTTTCAAAGCGAATGGTCATTCGGTTACGAAAGTTCAGGTGATAAACGATAGAGGTATTCACATCTGCAAAAGCATGATTGCTTGGATGGAATCAGGGTTAAACGAGACTCCTGAATCATCAGGAATGAAGGGAGATAAGTTAGTTGGAAAGTATTACGTTGAATACGACAAGAGATTCAAAGGCCAGGTCGCTGATCTTATTGCTGCTGGGTTGTCAAAGGAAGACGCAGAGGCGCAAGCGCCAATTGCAATAGGTGCCCGTGAAATGTTGTTGAAATGGGAGAACAAAGATGCCGATACAATTGCCCTTTGGTCGAAAATGAACGGTTGGGTGTATGACGGTTTTGATGTTACCTACAAAACCATGGGCGTGGATTTCGATAAGTTATATTACGAAAGTGATACCTACATTTTAGGAAGAGACGAAGTGATGAAAGGATTGGAAAACGGTGTGTTTTTCAAAAAGGAAGATGGAAGTATCTGGATAGATTTAACGGGTGAAGGATTAGATGAGAAGGTAGTATTAAGAAAGGACGGTACAGCAATGTACATCACACAAGACATTGGGACAGCTATGTTGCGTTTCCGCGATTATCCCGATGCTTCTTCATTGGTTTATACTGTTGGAAATGAGCAAGACTATCACTTCAAAGTTTTATTTAAAATATTGAAGAAGTTAGGACTAGAGCAGGCGGAAAAATGTTTCCACTTGAGCTACGGTATGGTTGAACTTCCAGAAGGTAAAATGAAAAGTCGCGAGGGCACTGTTGTAGACGCAGATGATATCATGGCCGAGATGAAGCAAGTGGCGAAAGAGGTGGCCGAGGAGCAAGGTAAGCTCGAGGGAATGTCAGACGATGAAAAGGATCATCTTCACCACATCATTGGAATGAGTGCGTTGAAGTATTTCTTGCTTCGCGTAGACCCGAAGAAAAACATGTTGTTCGATCCGAAGGAAAGTATCGACTTTAATGGTAACACGGGTCCGTTTATTCAATACGGTTATGTCCGCACGCAAGCCATCTTAAGAAAGGTTGAAGGAGAGTTAAGCGCATTGAATTATACCGGTGAACTGCACGAAACCGAAAGACAATTGATTAAGCATTTGCTTGATCTGCCTGCGGCATTTGATGATGCAACGAATACATACAACCCTTCTGTACTTGCAGCATATACGTATGATTTAGTTCGCGATTTCAATAGTTTTTATCAGCAATGTGCGATTCTTCGCGAACCAAACAACGACTTAAGAGTTTTTCGTTTAGCACTAACCAAGCAAGTAGGCGAGGTAGTGAAAAAAACAATGAATGTATTGGGAATTGAAATGCCCGAAAGAATGTAATTATGTCAACACCAGAAGTGAGATTAAATACAATTGAAGAGGCGATTGCCGATTTCAAAAATGGTAAAGTAGTTATTGTTGTTGACGATGAGAATCGCGAGAACGAAGGAGATTTCATTGCTCCTGCTGAAATTGTTACACCTGAGGTTATCAATTTCATGACGAAATTCGGAAGAGGTCTTATCTGTGTTGCTCTTACGCAAGAGCGTTGCGAAGAATTGAATTTGGACTTGATGGTTTCAAATAACACGGATCCACATAAAACGGCTTTTACAGTTTCTGTTGATTTAATTGGAAGCGGCTGCACTACAGGCATTAGCGCACACGATCGTTCGAAAACGATTCAAGCGTTGATCGATCCAACTACACGTCCAGAGGACTTGGGTCGTCCAGGACATATTTTTCCTTTGATAGCGAAAGAAGGCGGTGTACTCAGAAGAACAGGACACACGGAAGCAACGGTGGATTTAGCGCGCTTGTGCGGAATGAAACCAGCAGGTGCACTTGTGGAGATAATGAACGACGATGGCACAATGGCTCGTCTTCCACAATTGCTCGAGATTGCCAAAGAATTAGATTTGAAAATCATTTCAATTGAATCGCTGGTTGCCTATAGACTTCAAAGAGAAACACTCATCGAAGAAACAAGAAGAGAGAACAGAAGTTGGTTGGGAATGGAGGTAGAGATTGTTCATTTTGGAAGCGAATCACATGCAAGAAATCATGCAGCATTGAAGTTTGGCAATTGGAACGAGAACGAGGCAGTGCCTGTTCGCGTTCAAGCCGTTTCTTCATATGGAGATTTTATTGATGTGCTACTTCAGCAGCACAACTCATTGAATAGTGCTCTTGAGACCATTCAAAAAGAGGGAAGAGGATTGCTTGTTTTGTTGGAAAATGAAAAACGAAACAACGATGAACGTGATTACGGAATAGGCGCACAAATTATTCGCGCATTGAACGTTTCTAAAATGAAATTAATTTCTTCGTCTCAGATCAAACGCAGTGCTCTTGAGGGATACGGATTAGAGATTACAGAATACATTACGCTTTAATATTGATAGCATGATTTTACCGGTAATTGCCTACGGAGATCCCGTATTAAAAAAGAAAGCGGACGAGATTGATGAGAATTATCCAAATCTGAAGGAGCTCATTGAAAACATGTTTGAAACCATGTATGCTTCAAATGGAGTGGGTATTGCGGCTCCACAAATTGGAAGGTCTATTCGGTTGTTTGTGATTGATGCCTCTGCTGTAGCAGAGGGAGAAGACGGAGATCCGTCTTGCGAAGATTTCAAGCGTGTATTCATTAATCCAATCATCTTCGAAGAGTCGGGAACCGAGTGGTCTTGTGAAGAAGGCTGTTTGTCAATCCCTCGCATTCGTGAGGAAGTAAAGCGTAAGCCGAATTTGAAAATTGAGTATTACGACGAAAACTGGGAATTGTACGAAGAAGAGTTGGAGGGCTTTGCTGCACGTGTGGTTCAACACGAATACGATCACATTGAAGGAATCCTTTTCACCGATCGCATCAACCCTTTGCGCAAACAACTATTGAAAGGAAAACTTCGCGATATTCAGAAAGGAAATATTAATACGGATTACCGAATGAAATTTTACAAAGGATGAGAAAGTTACTTGTTATAGCTGTATCAGCAATCTTATTCGCTTCTTGTGGAGGAAATCAAACATCAGAGGCACCAAAGGAAAAGAAAATCAATGGAGATTCTTTGTTGAAAGTCGTGAACGATTTCGATGCCAATATAAAGGCGGGTAATCCAATTGTAAAAATGTCTCGTGAACAATTGAAAGGTGTTGTTTCGGCATACAAGGAATTAGCGCTTATAACGACCGACCGCAATACACAAGTCATGTATTTTGAAAAGGCGGGAAGTATTAGCGGAGAAGCGCATTTTAATGAAGAAGTAAAGAGCTGTTTTGAAAGTGCATTCGCGCTTGAGAATGATCCAGAGAAATTAGCCGAGCTTCATTATACGTATGCATTCATTAACGACGCTAAACTCAAGCAATTCGATATTGCCCGTCAGGAATATCAATTACTCATTACCGATTTTTATACTTCATTCTGGGCTGAACAAGCCAAAATGGCTTTGGAAGTTTTAGGTAAAACAGATGAGGAGATCTTAGCAGCGTTTAAAGCGAAGAACCTTCAATAATTTGAATTGATTGGAAGTTAGTTCGCTTGTTATCAGTGTTGTGATTTTTGAAAGTGAGGGGTATTTTGAAATAAGGAAAGAAAAACAAAAAAAAGTCTTGTGGAATACCAAGTTCTTTTTATTTTTGCAATCCAAAAGTTCTTTATAGTTAAGCGAGAGTAGCTCAGTTGGTAGAGCATAACCTTGCCAAGGTTAGGGTCGCGAGTTCGAGTCTCGTCTCTCGCTCAAGTTTTAAAAAAGCCTGATTGATTGTCAGGTTTTTTTTTATCTGAGTGTTTTGCCCGGATGGTGGAATCGGTAGACACGCAGGACTTAAAATCCTGTG
>JBILTL010000098.1:0-7779 GCA_044371535.1 Flavobacteriales bacterium
TCTTGTGCATGGAAATTCCCAACAACAAAGGATTGTTGTGATCGTGATGCTCATGTCCGTGAGCGGCGGCCGTAACATCTTCCGCATGAACATGTGCGTCTGCACCGAACGGCATACCTTCAATGAACGCATGAATCCACAAAGAGGCCATTACCAAAAACAAAAAAGAACCCGATATGTGATCGTGGGTGTGCGCATGTCCGTGCTCTACACCGTGAGAGAAAAAGTCTAAAATGACTTGAAGTAAAAATCCAGCTATAACAAACCAACCCGCATATTCCCAGTCTGAATGATACAATTCAGGAAACAAATGCAACACCGTTAATCCCAACAAATAAGCCGCACTGAAAGAAAGCAAAAGTTTCAACCATTGGTTGTTTTCCATTTTCCACAACAACGCCAACGAACCGCCTAACATAGATGCGCTGAACAGCGACAATACCGAAACCCAAAAAGAACCTTCCATTACTTCGAACAAATAATAATACAACGATCCGAGTTTGTTAAGTCAAACGACCCCAACTCATAATCTCCGTATGTGTTTATATTTTTAAATCCTATTACCTCAAACATTTCAACCAACTGCTCCTTCGAATACAACGCAACCGATTCTTGAAAATCCATGCGCGCCGATTCCTTCTGAATGCGAATGTGTTTAATAACACGATTGTTGGTTATCTCTTTCGTTATGTGAAACTCGGCTCCATCTCTCATTACTTTGCGGTCTTCAGCGCCGGCAGCACGAACTTTTTCAGCATTGAAAAAATCGAATACAAAAACACCGTTGTCTTTCAAATGCTCGTAAATACGCTGAAGCATTTCAATGTGCTCTTCCGTTGTTTCAAAATATCCAAAGCTTGTAAAGAGATTCACCACGCAATCGAATCGCTCATGCATCTCGAAATTGCGCGCATCTGCATAATGAAAATGAGCATTCGATAAATTCCGCGCCTTCGCCTCTTCTAAACTCTTCTCGCTAATGTCTATTCCAACTACATTGAAATTCTTATCGTTAAAAACAGCACTGTGTCTTCCGTTCCCACAACAAACATCTAGAACACTCGCCCCCACTGGTATATTCAATTCTTGAATCAACTTCAACACAAACGCCTGCGCTTCTTCTCCTGTTCTGTGTGCGTACAATTCGCGGTAAAAGGGAGAGTTGAACCACGACGCAAACCACTCTTGAGTATTCTGCATAACTAATTTTCGAAAACAAATATACTCCCTTAATTTTGCTTCGAAGAATTTTCTATCTTGCACCTATGAATTCAATCGTTCGCGAAGCATCTCCCAAATCTCCACATGTGCATTTCAATGCTGTTGGAGGTATTTTAGAATTGAAAGGAAGATCTATTCCAGAAAATGCATTAGACTTCTACAAACCGCTAATTGAGTGGATGGGCGAATGGGTGAAATCGAATCCTGCAAAAACAGAATTCCATGTTCATTTGGAATACTTCAACACGAGCAGTTCGAAATGTTTACTCGATCTTTTCCGTAAACTAGAACCGCTTGGAGATAACGCTACGGTGCTTTGGCATTACGAAGCAGACGATGAAGACATGTTGGAAGCCGGAGAAGATTACGAAGCTATCTTATCTGTTCCCTTCCGAATGGTGAAGGTGTAAAGCTTCGCTATTTTATTCAATCCATCAAACAACAGCAAGAACGTAAGCGCAACCGTCATTAACCAAATGACTATCGTGTTCGCTGCCGACGTATTCACATATTTTCTACTCTCCTTTCCTCCTATCCACTTCTTTGGTGCATAGAAATGTGACTTCCAAAAAGCTGTTCCTTTATTCGGAATGAAATAAATAGGCGCGGCTTTTCGAACCAAGGCGTTATCCGTCACCACAATTTTCTTCACATCGTTCTTCGCAGTAACAAACTCTTCCAACGATTCGTTGAAGTAATTGTCCATGTCTTGCTGGTATTGCTTCTGCTTCTCTTCCGTGTCGCGCATAGAAGATAACCATTGCTCTTTCGCGTCGTTCAAGTTGTTGTAGCGCTCTATAAGCGCAGACTCGTAAATACTCAAAACACCCAAAAGAGTGTCTCTCGCCCCTATTCCATTCGTTTCAATTTGCTGCAAGGCCCAATTCATTTCAGTCGTGCTTTCAGCCCGTTTCGCGAATTCATTCTTCATCAATTCCACTGAGGTGTTGTTGTTCGGCTTGTCCCAATTGTTCAGTTGATTGCGCATTTCAGCTACCCAAAAATCTTTTTCCCAGGTTAACGATTTCAACTGAACATCGGTATCGAACACACGTGAAGTAAAGTCATTGTTACAGTATTGCTCTACCGCCAATGCCTCATAAGCCCAGCGACTGGCCATGGCATTTCCAACCAAGGATACTTCGCCTTCAGTAACCATAGACTTGTGCAAGCGATCGAATCGAACAATCACACCACTAAACAACAGCTGAGGAATAATCAGAATTGGAATAAGAATGTAGATCACCTTCGTGCTGTTGAATGTGGCGCTAATGTTTAGCCCAAGCACATTCGCAAAGCACGCCGTGCTGAACAGAATAATCCAAAACGGCCAGAACATTCCTTGAATTTCAAGTATTGAATTTCCAATTAAAACATACGAAGCTGTTTGAATAGGCGAGATAAAAAACATGAGTCCCAACTTCGAAAACAAATAACTACTCTTGTTCAGGTTCAGGTATTTCTCTCGCTTTAAATCTTCTTGTCTTTTATAATTTCTTCGGCGCTCACGGTTAGTCCCATGAACAACGCCACCACTACTGTAATGAATAAATATTGCGGAAGGTTTACATTTTCACGGAAGATGTATTCGTCTTTCGATGAATATTTAATGAACCAACTGAGCAGGAACACCAACAACGGCGCTTCAAGAAGATTCACAATCAGGTATTGCTTATTGGTAATTTTCCCTAGAACGTCGCGCCAAAAAAACACTTGAAATTGCTTCAATGCATTGGGCAGATTGCTTCCCAACAACTTCTTCTCTGACTCTGTGTTCGTCGCTTCTTCCTTTATACGCGTGTCTTGCTCGGGCGCGCACATGATGTTGTAGAAGTTGTTCCACTCTTGCGGAGTAATGCGTCGCTGCTGCGTTTCGTTTCCGTAATCATCCAGCACCTTCGCTTCAATAATGTTGAAGAGTTGTTCCGGATTTACATTTCCACAATGCGAACACCGACTTTCGTCTATGTTCACTTGATTCACCAATTTCTTGAAATAGAAAATGCTATCAATCGGATTGCCGTAATAGATGGGCATTCCACCTTGGTCCAATAAAAGCAATTGATCGAACAGGTTGAAGATGTCGCTGCTCGGCTGATGAATAACCACGAAGATGAGCTTTCCACGAAGGGTCAACTCTTTCAACAAGTCCATGATATTTTCTGAATCGCGACTGGAAAGTCCGCTTGTAGGTTCATCTACGAACAACACTTCGGGCTCGCGCATCAACTCCAGCGCAATGTTCAAGCGCTTGCGCTGTCCACCGCTAATGGTCTTGTCGAGCACGTTTCCAACACGAAGATCTTTGCAGTCTGAAAGCCCGACATCTTGAAGCGTTCGCAGCACCAACTTTTGCAATTCCAACTTCGACTTGCCTTTGAAAAGCAATTGAGCGTTGAAGTACAGATTCTGAAATACGGTGAGTTCTTCAATTAAAATATCGTCTTGAGAAACATACCCCATGAGGTGTTTCAGCGACTGCTTCTTGTTGAAAATACTCTTTCCGTTAATAAGCACATCACCGTATTTCGGAGCTGTGTTCCCGTTTAGAATGTTGAGAAGCGTCGATTTTCCAGATCCACTTCCACCCATAATACCAATGAGGTTTCCGGAAGAAGCTCTGAAGCGCAGGGTTTCCAATGCTTTTTTTCCATTTGGAAATTGATGCGAGATGGCGTTGCAGAGGAAATCTATTCCGTCGAGGTGTTCAGACGCCAGGAAAGCATGCAGCACATCGCTGTAAAAAACAGGCTTGCTTTTCGCTCCACGAATGGAAGATCCGGAAGAGAAGGCATAAACCGAACTTGGAGTAATTGAACTTCCATTCAACTTCAATTCGTCGGTACCGATGTAGCGAAAGAAAAATAGATTCTCTTCCGGAATACGGAAGAAGATTAAATCGCCTGCAGGCAAATGACTGTGCTCTTTTCCATCGCCGTTACGCATGCAGAAGAAATAATCGGAAGATTCAATTTCTTTCGAATGCACAAAATGTATAATGGCCATGCGCATTTTTTCATCGATATGAAAAGCATCGGCCACGGTGGTTAAAAACTCTAAATCTTGCTGTGTGTGTTCGTGTGAGGTGAAAACGAATCAACCAGACGAACAAAAACCATGAAGCGCTCGTGGTGATTCAGCGAAGTATGAATCTCTTCACAAAGTCGAAGCACCTTCACGCTAGTCATTGCGGTATGCTTCTCTGCATTCGCGCGTGGCTTGTGGTAAAGCGCCACATAGCCTTTGTAGTCATCTAAGAAAACCTGAATCTGCTGCTGACTTAACCGATTCCCTAAAAACAGTGAAACGACTTCATATCCATTCGTTTTCTTATCGCCCGAGATTATGGCGAATAGTTTCAGAAGTGCTTGTAGAATGGAAGAGTTCATGGTGTGTATTAAATATGCAAGAAACACATTTCATTTGAACTTCAGTCAGGCTGTGAATTGAAGTTTTCAACCTAGGAACTGTGTAATTCCTACTTCGTAATTGGAAAATCAGAGATTTTATTCCTAATTCGTAATTGGAAAATCGAAGATTTTATTCCTACTTCGTAATTCCTATTACATAATTCCTACTGCGTAATTCCTATTACATAATTCCTACTGCGTAATGGGAACTTCGTTTCAAATCTTCCCCTCTCTTACCTTTTCTTAACTTCTCTTACCTTATTTTCCATGATTAATTACAACTTCCAGTATAGTCATAACACCCTTTCCAATCCCCATTGTTATTTCCTGAAATATCAGGACCGAAGGTGAATGGACCGCCGATCATGCGGGGAGCGTCTTGGTTAACGCGGAAGTTGCCGTTGGCGTAATCGCAGAAATAAGGGTTTTGGTTGTTCACCATGCTTTCCCAAACGTTGCCGTCGTCGGAGACGTCTACATCGGTGTCTACGAGGCAGTATTTGAATTGCACTTGTTGAAGTTCGGGGTCTTTGAGGTCTAACACGAATTCACTGAAGTCGCCCAGTGTGGCATTGTTTCCCCACATGATGCAATTGCGGAAAAGGCAATTCGTGAGGGCTCTGGTTTGAATGTTCTGATTAATGTCTTCGTAATAGTTCGTTAGATAGAATGCTGGAGCGGTGCGGTTGCCGTTGTTCCAATAGTTTGCGAAAGTGCAATTGTCAAACTGATACGTTCCTCCTACGCTAAGATTCGCGCAGCTTTGAGCACAATTGGTTACCAACAAATTATTTCCATAAATGGAAGAACCTTGTGCGAACAACCCCACTCCCGACATATTATCGATCTTCGTGTTGGTGACCGAAAGCGCGAATCCGGTTGCGCTGGTATTTCCCAAGGTGTCTACCTGAATACCCATTCCTCCGTTTTTGATGATGGCGTAATTGATGGAACTTGAGTTGCATTGATACAACCAAATTCCTCCGCGGGTAACGGAATAGATCCCCGGTCCTACTCCGGTTTCAATTTGCACATCGTACTGAATGCCCCATTGTCCGGGCAAAGTAGCATAGTCGGCTTCTAGCCTATCTCCTTCGAAGATCACTTCGTTGTTCAAGCTTCCTTGAATGTTCAACGAACCTTTGTAGACGAAGAGTCCTGATTTCGCATGGACGTACACGTGTGTTCCTTCGTTAATGGTAAGGTTGCAACCTTCGTCTACAGCGACAATTCCGTAGATGACATGCGGTTTGTCGTTGTTCCATATTGAACCGCAAGGCAAAACGTAAAGTTCGTTCTGCGTGGTTCCTCCGTGGAAGTAAGCGTCTTGTCCCCATGCCGCCAACTGCACCACCTGGTTGTTTCCGTTGGTGTTGAATAAGATTTGATCTTCAATAACGTAGGGTGTGTTCGAGTTGGTTGGATCTACGGTGACTTCAACAAAAATGAAAAGGCTGTCTCCGGCTTCCAGGAATAGATTTTCAAAGTGTGTTCCGTTATCTCCGTTAACGTTTATACGAAACTGCGAGTTCGCTCCTCCCGCCAGGTCAATGGTTCCAATCTGAATGGCTTGCGCGTTGTTGTTATACACCTTTACAATTTTCGTCACACTACCAATGGTGGTGAATACTGTATCGAAAAGCAAGGTATCGGTCGAGAACTCAATCTTCGCAGAAGAGTCTGTCGTAATCTCGTCGCGTCTGCAAGAAGACACGAAAATGATTACTGCGGTGATTAGAAAAAAGAAGAGGCTTTTTTTCATGAGGCAAAGATGGTTCAAGGAACGAGTATTCGCAAGTGATATTGCCCTTATTCCGCGAAGCGGATAAGTCCCTTCGGGATACATCCACATCGTGGATCAGTCCGCCTTGCGGATAAGTCCTGAAAGGATAAGTCCCGTTGGGATAAATCCACAAAGTGTATCAGTCCGCATAGCGGATACATCCCAACGTGAATAATAAATTACTTCTTCGAAAGTTTCGCTGAAACGAAAAGTAGTATAGCTTCAACCCCCAGAATCAGTGCAAAGGCAATTACTGCCCCATTGTTCTCAAGTTCGTCACTTGAAAAAACTGCAGATAGAAATCTTATTAATCCAGTAATGAAAAAAACGAGACCCAATCCAATTTTAAAACCATCGGCAATAGCTGATTGAAAGAGGTAATAAATAATCCCTGTAGATATCAGAATGCTAACATCTGCAAATACCATGTTGAAGCCGGAATATCCGCTTGCAACTAAACCAATTACGGTGTTTAAAAAAGCTATTATGCCTCCGATAAGTAAAATACTGTTTTTCATATGAGCTAAGATATTAAGACAGACTATTCATTTAATTTTTATAAACTAATCAATTGGATTAAGCTGAAAGTAGACCAATAAAAAAGCAATTATCGCTATCACGATAAGTGTAACTTTACGACCTCGAGGCATCTCATTGAAATTAACCGGTTTACTGCTCGCTCCAGAGGACTGATTTTGCGTTCCTCCACTTCCGGTTCCAATCTGGGCCCCACACCATTCGCATGAGCCACCACTACTCTGTATAGGATTTTTACAATTTGGACAATTCATAGTCATTTCATTTTTTTATAATCAATCGCAATATAAAACAATATTGTAATTAGATCTTTATTTTATTAGACCGCCTTAAATTGATATACCTATTCGTTCATTGCCTGAGTAATCAGTAATGAACTCTCGATTAAGCTCAATCGATTTGACAACTGATTTTATAGTCTCACCTTTCAGCAAATAAACAAATTCATCACCCTCAGAAATCACGATTGATTTTTCAAATTTTCCAACCAATACAATTCCTTTAAACAACACTTTATAATAATTCTCTACTACAAAGACATTGTCTGAGGAGAGCTCTTCGATTCCTAACTCCGCTCCGCACCATTCACAAAAAGCGCCTCTGATCTGAATAGGATTTTTACAATTTGGACAATTCATTTAGTTAAACTATTTGACTCCCACACCATTCACAAATGCGAATGCGTTTAGCATTAGGGTTTTTACAATGCGGGCATACGTCAGGAATTACAATCGCCCCGGCAGAATCATTATTGAAATTTTGCTTAACTGTATTATTTTGAGATTGATTTTGAATAGGGTGTTTTTTACGTTCCAACAAATAGAGAGG
>JBILTL010000099.1:0-7773 GCA_044371535.1 Flavobacteriales bacterium
TTCTTATGCATGACGTGAACATAGCCTTCGCGGCTAACGCCGTCTGAGCGATTGAAAATCCAGAAGTAAACGCCGTCTTCAACGTCGGTGCCATTCCATGGATTGTCGTTGCTGTAATTCAAGGACTCATACATCAATCCACCCCAACGATTGAAGATTCGCAATTGACTGTTCGGGAAACTTTCTAATCCTTTAATGATAAAGCTCTCATTGTCGAAATCATCAACGTTAATCAAAAGAATATTTGGCTCTTCCGTATCGCAAACCGTAAGAATGAAAGGCACAACGCCAACTTGATTGCAAGCATCGGTTATCGTAACATCATAGGTTCCTCCAGTGAATCCGATAACCGAATTTGTAATCGCATTTACATAAAACGCCGTTGCCAAAGATGGAGCAATAACATACGGCTCTAATCCACCAGTCACTAATACTTCAGACTCAACACCCGTGCACAAATCTTGGAGATCTTCAAATACAATGGCCGGTGGCTCCGTAATTATAAAGAGCGAAGAATCTGCATTTCCACAATAGTCGGTTACTGTTAATTCATAGTTACCTGCGCTTCCCACAGCGAATGATTGAACCGCATTTGTTCCAATTGTCGCTCCTGCGCCATCTTGCCAATTGAAGGTGTAGTTTGGAACACCGTTAGAAATTAACGGAACGGCATTGACAGGAACCGTTGCATTTGGACATAAATTCAAAATATCTGTTACCGGCGCTAATTCTGTTGGGACATAGTCAACAATGTTCAAGAATGCTGTTGCTGTGTCCATGGCCTGAATAGACGGATTGAAAAAGATAAATCCAATCTCAATGGTTTCATAACCTGCAGTGATGTTGCCAAAAGTTATAGTCTGCGTTCCTTCAACAACGCTGTCAATCATTCCATTTATAAACAAGGTGTCAGACACTCCAGGAACCAAGATAATTTCTGTAACGCCATTCGTATTGTAATCCTCTCCTATCGTCGCTGTTCCAGAGTATATCAATTGAATGGTATCGTTCTCGAACAAACATGGCGGAGGTGTAATCACGAATTGACCGTTGTAACAACCGTCACCTTCTAAGATAGAGTTCGCAGGAAATCCAGGTATTGGGCTCACCCCTGGGTTCGTCACCGCAACGGATTCAATCAAACTTCCACCTACATTGAAACTTCCTTCCTTCAAGAATACTGCAGAGTCGAAAGCAGTATCAGAAACGTCGGCAATGGCCAACTTAATGTGATACGTTTGCCCGCATTCCAAATTCTCGTATGTAGCTGTTAACACAACCGTCATGCCGTCATACTGAATGTAATTCGCATCGGTGTTGTATGGAGCGTTTACTCCAGTTCCGTTGTATACATAATACTCGCAATAATTACAATTCAACCCTCCTGGAACCTCAAGACCATCGCAACCCGCATTCAGGTTATTAATAGAAACGAATTGAGTGGTACCGGGTATTAAGGCAATGTTCACAGAAGCATTGCTAAATGTTCCTGCTATTCCAGGACCCGATAAAAAGAATCCAAAAACATCACTCACGTCTCCACAATTTCCTGCACCCGTATATTCAGGGTATTCTTCAGAAGCAAAAACATAATCAAATGAAATCGAAGTTCCGGTTGCGACAAAATCAAATTCCAAGATAGCCGCGTCATTGTGGGTCAAACCATCCAACGCATTTAAATCAGCATCCGTTGCTCCAAAGTTCCCTCCTGTGATGCTGCTGCTTCCTGAAGTATTCGGTCCAATAGCATTGGATATTCCTCCTGTACCCATTATTACACCTGTTGGAAAAGGCAGGTTGCTCGTTGTTGAGTTGAACAAACCTATCTGATCTGCATCGCCAGAAAAAACAACATTACTGAATTGAACATTCGGACCCAATAAATTCTGAATGACCGAATTTATAGGTTGTGTTGCATCGACAGTCAATTGAGAAAATGCGAGGTTTGAAAACAATGCGTTCAACAATAACAATAAAACAAAATTCTTTTTCATAAATGTCATTTTGGTTTAACTACGACTTCCGTCGACAACAAAAAGTTGTACAAAGAAACAGCTATAAAAAAAGAAAACCTCAAATTTCTTTGAGGTTTTCCGGTTTGATATCAAATTTTATGGCTTCTTGTGCATCACATGGAAGTATCCTTCGCGGTTAACTCCATCTGAACGATTAAACACCCAGAAGTAAACGCCGTCTTCTGCATCTGTTGCATCCCAAGCGTTGAGGTTGCTGTAATTCAACGACTCATAAATCATGGTCCCCCAACGGTTGTAAATACGAACCTGACTGTTCGGGAAGCTTTCTAATCCTTGAATTCTAAAATGCTCATTGTCGTAATCATCTGCATTTACTAACAAAAGATTAGGCTCATGGGTGTCACAAACAGTAATAATGAAAGGAATAACCGCTTGCTGATTACAAGCATCCGTAATAATCACATCAGAAGCATTGTCAGCTATTCCTGTAATTGTGTTAGTTACCGGATTCAACAACATTGACAATGGATCATACTGGTAAGCGTAAGGTTCTAAACCTCCATAAACCAAAATCTCAGATTCGATTCCAGCACACAAATCTTGCGCAGTAGCATAACCGAACACAGGAGGCTCTGTAATTACAAAATCATCTGTAAATGTAGCTCCGCAATAATCATTGAAGGTATACGAATAAGGACCCGCTGAACCCTGTGAGAAGGTTTGTGTCGCACCAGTTTGGCCGTTCGACCAAGCGTAGATATACGGAGGCCATCCACCTGAAGCACCTGGATTAATCGTTTGCGAAGTCCCCGGACAAATTAAAAAGTCTTCTGTCGGAGAAACACCAAATCCTACATAATCCAACAAATCCAAAGAAGCGCTAATGGAAACTGAGTCACACGCACCTTCGCACAAATAGCTACAGCTAATGATAATGGTCTCCGTTCCTTCAGTAATGTTGTCCAAGATTGGAATAATGTCAATAACGAAGGCCGTATCAGCAACCACAAATTGAGTCACCCCATTCGTGTGATAATCTTCTAAATAAGTTGCAGTTCCTCCAAAAATAAGATTCACCGTATCTCCCAATGCCAAACAATCTGGGAAATTGAAAGTTACTTGCCCGTTTACACATCCTTCCAAAACTGAGTTTGGTGGGATATTCGGAGCAGGGTTTACAACACTTGAGGAAATTCCTGCATTGTCTGTACCGGTGGTAAATGAACCTGCCTCAATAATTACATCAGACTTCAAAGCTTGGTCAGATCCATTCGCAATAGCCAAGCGAATGTGATACGTTTCACCACACTCCAAATCATACTGAGCTGCTATCTTAACGGTAAAACCATTCAAGTTAATTGGAATAACTCCCGCACCATTGTCTACGTAATATGGCGCATTCAATACATTGTTCACCGAGCTAATGGTAATTGGAAGTGGTGGGGTCGATTGCGGAACAATTGCGATATTCACCGAACCACCTGGGAAAGCTGCAGGACTCGCATAAGGACCAGTAATTCCAGGACCACTCAAGAAGAATGCGAACACGTCATTATACTGACTGTTCACCCAAGTCAAGTATTCATCAGAACCAAAGATGTAATTGAAATTCAAACTATCACCGATAGCCACGAAATCAAATTCAAGTGACGCAATGTTGTTTACGGATCCCACCGTAAAGCCTTGTCCAATTAATGGCGGAACAGAATTCGCAACACCCAACAAGTCCGGATCTCCTGAAATATTCGGCGTAATCGCTGCACCGAAGAAATTAGGAACCACCTCCTGCGCATCTGAACAACCAATAACAATCCCTTCAGCAATTTGGAAATTCGGATTGGTATTGCCGGTCATTTCACCCAACTGTTGCGCTATTCCATTAAAAACTGGATTAGCATAAGTAACACCCGGGCCTAGCAAAGCTTGTACAGCTTGATCTGCAGTAACATAAGTAACGGCAACTTGCGCATTTACAGATTGCACGGCTACAAGCGCAAAAAAGAATAATATTTTTTTCATTCGAAAAGATTTCTTCCAAAAAGACAACAATTGAAATCCTAAAGTTGCCCCGGTAGGTTTATTCTTCAAATATAACAAATCCTAGTTAGTTTTGCCGCATGCACGAAGTCATTAGAATTGAAAACCTAACCCGGTTCTATACCATTGGTGAAGAAACCGTGCGTGCGCTCAATGGAATCAATCTCACCATTGAAAAAAATGAATATGTAGCGTTGATGGGACCCTCAGGGTCTGGAAAATCTACGCTCATGAACATTATCGGTTGTTTAGACACCCCCACCTCTGGTGAGTATTTTCTTAACGGACCAAACGTTGCTCAACTTTCAGACTCCGAATTGGCAGCCATTCGAAACAAAGAAATTGGTTTCGTCTTTCAAACATTCAACTTACTACCAAGATTAACTGCTCTTCAGAATGTGGCTCTTCCACTCGTCTATGCTGGAATTCCAGAAGCCGAGCGTTTGAAAAAGGCCCAAGAAGTTTTAGAACAAGTAGGTCTTGGAAATCGCATGACACACAAGCCGAACGAGCTCTCGGGTGGACAACGCCAGCGCGTTGCTGTTGCACGGGCACTTGTGAATCACCCTTCAATAATCTTGGCCGATGAGCCTACGGGTAACCTCGACACCAAGACCAGTGAAGAAATCATGCAACTCTTCGACATTATTCATCAGGCAGGAAACACCATCGTTCTTGTTACGCACGAAGAAGACATTGCCCTTCGTGCGAAACGCGTGGTTCGCATGCGCGACGGAATAGTTGAAAGCGATCTAGCCCAAGTATAACCTCTCGTGGCGTATATTTGCCACTCATTTTTTCACCATGAACATCAAAGAAATAATCTCTTCACTTCCCATAGGAACCACAATTCAACTCAACGGTTGGGTGCGCACATTTCGCAACGAGCAATTCATTGCTTTAAACGACGGCTCGTGCATCTCGAATTTGCAGGTGGTTGTAAATGCAGATTCTCTTTCGGAAGAAGACAGCAAGCGCATTCACACAGGAGCTTGTATTTCCGTTCATGGAACACTGACTGAAAGTTTAGGAAAAGGACAAGCGATAGAGCTTACAGCATCTAAAGTTGAAATTTTAGGGGAAAGCAATCCAATGGAATTTCCTATTCAAATGAAAAAACACTCATTGGAATTCCTTCGTGAAAAAGCACATTTGCGCTTCCGCACTTCAACATTCAGCGCTGTTTTCAGACTTCGTCATCAATTGTCTTTCGCAATACACAATTATTTCAATCAAAACGGATTCGTAAACATTCACGCGCCAATCATTACTGGAAGCGATGCCGAAGGTGCTGGAGAAATGTTTACCGTTTCGAACTTCGATCTAGAAAACCCTCCACGCAAGGAAGACGGGACAATAGATTTCGGAGAAGACTTCTTCGGAAAGCACACGCACCTGACGGTAAGCGGACAGCTTGAAGCTGAGTTAGCTGCGCTTGCACTTGGAAAAGTTTACACCTTCGGTCCAACGTTCCGTGCAGAAAACAGCAACACCAGCAGACACCTTGCAGAGTTCTGGATGATCGAACCGGAAGTGGCCTTCAATGACCTTGCGGCTAACGCAGATTTAGCAGAAGACTTCTTGAAGTATTGCATTCGCTATGTATTGGAAAACGGCAAAGAAGATTTGTTATTCCTTCAAGAACGCGAAGCAACCGAGGACAAGCAAAAGCCAATGGATGAGCGTCAAACCGCTCCACTTATCGAGCGCCTTGAATTCGTTGCGAACAACACCTTCGAGCGCATTACCTACACTGAAGCCATTGACATTCTCTTGAATTCAAGTCACTACAAAAAGAAGAAATTCAAATACCCAATTGAATGGGGAATTGATCTTCAAAGTGAACACGAAAGATATTTGGTTGAAAAGCATTTCCAAAAGCCTGTTGTGCTAACCAACTACCCTGCTGCAATTAAGGCATTTTACATGCGTTTGAATGAAGATCAAAAAACCGTGGCTGCTATGGACATTTTGGTTCCGGGCATTGGAGAAATCATTGGTGGAAGTCAACGTGAAGAACGCTACGATGTGCTACTTGAAAAATGTAAGCAGTTCAACATTCCGGAAGAAAGCATGTGGTGGTATTTGGAAACCCGCAAGTTCGGAACGTGTCAACACGCGGGATTCGGATTGGGTTTTGAAAGATTGGTAATGTACGTTACCGGAATGACAAACATTCGCGACGTCATTCCTTTCCCTCGCACGCCGAAGAACGCAGAATTCTAAATTGAAATTTTACTTCTGAATCAGCGCTATCCACACTGATGTGCGGAAGTTATCGACGCGTGTCCAAATCGGACGAACGACCCCATTCACGGCAGATATGTTGTTGTAATCTCCAAGAAAAACACTTGCATTCGACATGAAAGGTTTTTCGCTGATTCGCTCATTACTCCAAGTTTTACCTCCATCATTGGAAGAAGCTAAATAAACATCGGTATTGTAGTCGGTGTAATTTCTTCTGTCGTAAAACACAGCGTATAAATTTCCGGTAACCACGTCAACTGTCATCCAAGGAAAAAACTGATGTGCATGCGTATCGTCGTTGTTCACACGAACAGCTTCAGTCCAATGCTCTCCTCCATCTGATGAAGAAGAAACAAAAACATCAACGTCGCCGTTGCGTTCATCGCTCCAACACAAATAGAGATTTCCTCTGTTCGGACCATTGCTTAAATCGCTCAGTAGAATCGGCATTCCATTGGCGCGGTAAACACCTGGAATTTCTTGATTCCAACCGCCTGGAATAGACATGATCACTTTTGATTTTGGCAACCATGTTGCCCCGCCGTCAACCGATTTATTGAAATAGATAAACTCGCGATGTGCCCAAGCCACATACACTTCATTATTCAAACCTGCTGCAGGAACAGCCCCTTCGGTGGTGTTGTCATCATCTATGCAGCCACCTTCAACGTCACTAATAATTATTGGCTTTGAGAAACTTGAACCACCCCTCTTCCCTTTCGAGAAAAGAATTCTCGAATGATCTTTCGGATCTTTACTGTCGTATTCATCAAACTCGGTCCAAGTCACATATATCTCGCTTCCGTCTTTCGAGGTTGTGCCCCATTGCTTGTCTTGATCTTTAGGCGCATTGGTTCCGATGGCAATTCCTTCAGTCCAACAATTCTTCTTACATGTGAATTTCTTCTCTTTTAACTCCTGAATCACAATAGACTCGAGCCATCGCGCACTGTTGTAACCTCCATCGCCAGGATCACCCAAATGCAAATAATAAAATTCACCTTTCGGAGAAGCTACAATGGTTGGATCTCCATATACACCGTGCGGAGATTTCAGCGCATCATGATCCCATGTGATTCCGCCATCACAGCTTTTGTAAACGTTATTTAGAATTGAACCCGCAACCATTCTTTTCGGATTGGTTGGGTCTATGGCTATGCTGGGTTCGCTTGGATCAAATGAGGAAAACCAACCCTTTCCTGAAACGAGTTGCACATTCTTGTAATCACTTTGTGCATTCGCACTCAGAACAACAATGCAACTAAAACTTAGAATGAAATTTTTGAGCATATTCTTTAGCGAAATAGGTTAGAATAACACTAGCACCAGACCGCGCAATACTCGTGAGCATTTCAGGCATGGCCTTGTCGTAATCTATCCAACCTCTTTCAGCTGCAGCTTTCAGCATGGCATATTCACCACTGACATTGTAGGCTGCAATAGGCAAGGAAGAATAATTACTCAAATCGCGAATCACATCTAAATAACACAAGGCCGGTTTCACCATCAAATA
>JBILTL010000100.1:0-7730 GCA_044371535.1 Flavobacteriales bacterium
ATTGCTCGCGGAAAAAATGGTGAATACGTTATCAAGCGACTTAACAACGCAGAACAAGTTTTAACTCCAACGACAATAGCAAAAATGAAACAGGTTGGTGAAGAATTTCGCGGTAAAAATTACGACTTGACTTTTGAATGGAGTGACGACAAAATTTATTGCTCTGAACTTATTTGGAAGATCTATCAGCGCGCAACAGGAATTGAAATTGGCAAACTTGAAAAATTGAGCGACTTCGATTTGACCAGCGATGCGGTGAAGAAAAAGATGAACGAACGCTACGGCAACAAAATTCCTTTAAACGAAATAGTCATTTCTCCTGCTTCCATTTTTAACAGCGAACTTCTGGTTACGGTTAAATCGAATTGATGGCAGACGAATTAAACAATATTTAAGATCGCAATTATGATATTACTACATGCTTCGCGAATCTTTATAAATGTTAAGAGAAGTTAAGAAAGGGGAAGAAAAGGGAAGAATCAATTCCTCATTCTCATTGTGTTTGTCCTACTCTTTCTTTTTTTCAGAATGACAAACAGAATGAGTGGAGATGCGTAAGGTACAACAGTGGAAAACCGGGAATTAATCTTTCACGCAGCGAACAGAGTAGCCGAGATTTTGGAGGTCTTCGAATCCAAGATGAATATCTTCGTTGTAGTATACGTTGTGCGCCCGGGAGTATGTATTAGAATTCTCCATACTTTTA
Organism: Flavobacteriales bacterium; assembly: GCA_044371535.1. Taxonomy (GTDB): domain Bacteria; phylum Bacteroidota; class Bacteroidia; order Flavobacteriales_D; family Sanyastnellaceae; genus CAIZGX01. The sequence goes on from JBILTL010000100.1 coordinate 707, forward strand.
TTTCAATACAAATCTCCATCGTTAGTTCAATGCTCATGCAATGTTTGAAACTAGATTGAGGTAATTGTGATTGAGGAATAAGTGAATTTAAACTGTCCGCATTTTGAAAAAAGTACTATCAATATTTATCGCCATTGTAGTTAATGTCTCGTCCGTTTCGCAAACAACTCTTCATGAATCTGAAAAAATTGCAACCTTCTGCAAATTGTGGGGATTTCTCAAATACTACCATCCGGTAGTTGCTAAAGGTGAGATTGACTGGGACAAGGAGTTTACGACAAGAATTAAAGTCGTTCGTTCATTCAATTCGAAACAAGAAATTAACGACTATTATTCGGAATGGATTAATAGCTTGGGCAAAGTGAAAAATTGCAGAAAATGCAAAGTCGAAATTCCTGATAGCCTTGCGTTTAATCTTGATCTAGCATGGTTAAGCGATTCAAATGTGTTCACTCCTAAAGTGATCCATCAACTTAAGTTCATACATAAAAACAGAAACCAAGGCAAAAACTACTATGTCCAGCAATCCAAATTTGTTGGAAACACAACCTATGACAACGAAAAAACTTATCAAGACTCAATTTTCCCATCAATAGAACTGCGATTGTTGGGGCTTTCTCGATATTGGAATATTATAAATTATTTCTTCCCTTATAAATATCAAATTGGACAAGACTGGAATGAAGTCCTTATTGAAATGATTCCTGCGTTCAAAGACTCAAGAGACACCATTTCTTATCATTTAGCAATGCTTCAGCTAACAGCGAAGATCAATGACAGCCACGCCAACTTTTTCACGAAATACACAAATCAATACTTTGGACTAAAATACGCTCCTTTCCGTTTTAAGCTAATTGACAACAAGGCAATTGTTACAGGGTTCTATAACGATTCTCTTTGTAAAAAAAATGACATTCAAATGGGCGATGTTTTCTTTGAGGTAGACAACCAGGCCATTGAAGATGTTATAAAGGAAAAGTCAAAATACATCGGAGCCTCAAATGAAGCCACGAAACTTCGCAATATGAGTTTTGCTATTTTCAATGGTCAAACTGATTCCGTAAAAACCACTTTTGAAAGAAATGGAGTTATCAGAGAGAAAACAATTTATAGATACTACTCCCGGGAATTCAACTTTAAAGGAACAAAAGCTTTGGAAAACGAAACTTGTAAGGTATTAGATGGAAATATTGGATACTTGAATTTAGGTCTCTTACAACCAAAAGAAACTAGTTATTACTTAAACAAACTACAGAATACAAAGGCGATAATTTTTGACGTGAGAAACTATCCCAACGGAACTTTAAATCAAATTGCCAAATTCTTGAATGCTGAAAAGAGACCATTTGCCAAATTCACAAAACCTGACCTCACTTACCCCGGAGTTTATTATTTCACAGCTCCATATTTTTGTGGTAAAAAAAATAATTCTGCATATGCTGGGAAAGTAATTTTACTCTTCAATGAGACAACACAGAGTCACGCTGAATTCACTTTAATGGCCTTACAAACGGCGTCAGACGTTATTAGCATAGGCAGTCAAACGGCAGGTGCTGACGGAAATGTGTCTTTAATTACATTTCCTGGAAATTATAAAACCTTCATGAGCGGTATTGGTGTTTACTATCCCGATGGCAGAGAAACTCAGAGAGTTGGAATTGTTCCTGATGTAGAAATTAAACCAACAATTGAGGGACTGAAATTAAATAGAGACGAAGTTCTAGAAAAAGCAATTCAAGTAATTCAAGGACGTTAACCACAATTCGTAACACCCGAAACATGCTAGAGAAATTCAAAGAACACTATCAACCAAGCGCAGGCAACACCATTGCTTCGGAAGAATTGATAAAGGAATACCAAGAAAAAGTTCCAGGTCTACTTTTGGAAATCTGGACAACCACTGGCTTTGGGAAATACAACAACGGACTTATTGAAATTATAAATCCGAGAGAATATGAAGCGAATTTGTGGACGTGGTTGGGAACGGAAAAAGCAAACTACACCCCTATTGCAATCACGGCATTTGGTGAGCTCTTCTACTATCGTAAACTCTCTGAAACGGAAGAAGATGTTTGTATTCTAGATATTCAATACCGAAAAGTGGAAACATTGGTTTGGAGTCTGGAGTCGTTTTTCGAGGATTTTCTCACTCACGAAGAAGACAAAAAACTTTGGCTTCGAGAAGAACTTTTTCAAGAAGCTTTTTCAGCTTTTGAAGATTTGAAAAATGGAGAGGTTTATACATTTGCTCCAATACTCGCATTCGGTGGTGGCGAGAACTTAATGTCCTTAAATGTTGGCGATGCGCGCGTGTATCAGGATTTGGTTTTTCAGATGACAAGCTGATGTCCTGTGGACGAATGTGCTTTGCACGAATGCCAGAGGCGAATGTCCGAAGGACGAAGGCTTCGCGAATGTCATGTGGACGAATGTGCTTTACACGAATGCCAGAGGCGAATGCTTCGCGAATGACTTCGACGAAAAAGAAATATATTTATCGCTTAAAATAGACTCTCGAAATGCACCTTCCCTACCAGGTTGAAAAACCAATTAAGCGCAGTCTATTGAGACGCAAACTCGGGAAAGAGTATTTCGTTCTGAAGAGGCAATTGAAGTGGTTTTTCGAAAGAAGAAAATTCGCGAAGCCTGATATGAGTGTCGATTTGAAGCACTCGCTCATTCAACACAAATCCATGTTACTGCGTCCGCTAAAGGATGTCGACATGTACCTTCAGCACAACAAAGTCACCAACCTTCAACTTGCGACCAAGCGCATTCATAAAGTTGTTATTCATCCTGGACAAGTATTTTCAATTTGGAAATTAATAGGCAGGCCTTCGAAGAGCAAAGGTTATTTGGAAGGACTTGCGCTGCACAATGGGAAAATTTCAACGGACATTGGCGGTGGGCTTTGTCAATTGGGAAATCTCCTTTATTGGATGGCGCTTCACACACCACTGACCATTAAAGAGCGCTGGAGACATGGTTTCGATGTGTTTCCAGATGTGAATCGAACGATTCCTTTTGCTTGCGGCGCAACGCTTTCATACAACTACATTGATCTTCAGTTGGAAAACAAAACCAACCATAGCTTTCAAATTAATCTTTGGTTGGACGATCGCAATTTAAACGGTGAAATCACCTGCGATGCTGATTTGAATTTGGAATATCGCGTATTCGAAACAGACCATCTGTTTCAACACCAATGGTGGGGCGGATATACTAGACACAACAAAATTTGGAAGTCGATTTATGACAAATCAACTGGACTCACGACGGAAGAATTGGTTAGTGAGAATAATGCGATAATGATGTACAGTCCTTTGATTGAGAAATGAGGATTTTGACAGGAGGAAAAGTTAAGAAAGGGGAAGAAAAGGGAATAATGTCTTTCAGACGAATGCTTTGCGAATGCCTGCGGCGAATGTCTTCGACTTTTTTGAACTCGAAATAAGCCATTTCCATCTGAAATAAGAATCTGAAACAGCAGGAGAAAGAGAAAGAGAAAGAGAAAGAGAAAGAGAAAGAGAAAGAGAAAGAGAAAGACAAACAGTATGAGTTGGGAATGCGTGAGGGATAGCAGTGGAAAGCCCGGAGCGGTTGGAAACCGCGAGGACTTGGAACGAATAGCCCGACCCGAAGGGGCACGCCCGAATGTGTATGTTTCTTCACTACATTCGAAAAAAAATAAAATTGAACCGGGGAATCTCTTTACTTGCTCTTGCATTTTTACACAGTACGTTCTTATTCTCACAAACGCTGAATGATTTATCGTTCGGAACAGATACGACCCTAGAGCTTGTTTCTTGGAACATTGAACACTTTCCGAAAAACGGTGGAATCACCGTGAATTACGTTCAGCAAATTATCGAAAACATTGATGCTGACATTTACGCTTTTCAAGAAATCGATGACACGGTTTCCTTCAAATTCATGTTAGCTGATTTGCCTCAATATCACTACTACTTCATGACTTCGTGGTATGCTGGATTAGCGTTCATTTATAAACATGAGGTTATTCAGGTGAACGATCTTTATGAAATCTATACCTCCTACACCTATTGGAACCCATTTCCTCGCGCGCCGAAAATCATGGACTTCAACTTCGATAACAAAAATTTCTTCGTTATAAATAATCATTTCAAATGTTGTGGAGATGGCTTTCTGGAGCTTGATAATTCTGATGATGAGGAAGCGAGAAGGTATTTGGCTTCGAACCTTTCAAAAAGCTACATGGATACCTATTTGCCAGATAAAAGTGTATTTCTTTTGGGTGACCTAAACGACAGAATCACCGATCCCGCTACCAACAATGTGTTTATCAACTTCCTCAATGACCCTGAAAACTATTTGTTTGCGGATATGGAAATTGCAACGGGAAGTAGCACAAATTGGTCATATCCTTCGTGGCCTTCGCATCTCGATCACATATTAATTACAGACGAATTGTTCGATGAAACGCAAAATAGTTCGTACGAAATAAAAACGCTCAAAATTGAAGAATACCTACCCAATGGCTGGAATGAATATGAGGACAATGTCTCTGATCATAGGCCTGTTGCAATAAAGATTCTTCCCAATTCAGAATTGCATTCAGTGGAAAATTTAAATGCTAAATTCTCATTTTCAAACTTTCCGAACCCTTGCTCAAGTAGTACCACTTTTTCCTTCGATGAAATAAAAGAAGAGAGCTGCATAAACATTTACGATTGTGCGGGTGAATTGATGCGTGTCGTGAAATTGAACATCGGTGAAAATTCGAAAACACTTCATTTCAACAATCACAGCCCAGGAGTGTACTTCGCAAAGTTGGTTTGTAATGGAATCAATCAGGGCGTGAGAAAAGTGGTGGTGGTGAGTGAAGAATAACTAGAAAGTTCAGAGCGTGGATTGTCCAAAGGACGAATGTGCTTTGCACGAATGCCTGCGGCGAATGCTTTGCGAATGTCTTCGACGAAAAAGAAATGAAACCGCCCCATCTTTGCAAAGCATAAATTGAATTTATAAAACTCATGTTAAGAATATACCTCCCTATCGCCTTCGCAACATTATTCATTCTCTGGATTCTTTTCCGATTGATCGTGAAGCGTGATTTGAAAAAGCATGTGAATACCGTTTATCTCGGATTGTTTTTCGGGGTTGTCTGGGCGGTGATTTACTTTTTCCTTTTAACTACTGCCCCTGTAGAATCTACTCAGAAGGTTGATCAGACGAGAGAATTAAAAAAACAAATCGAACAAATCTTACGCGACAAAAAAGCTATTGTTGGAATTTCCATTTCCGGAGAAAATGGGAACGATACGCTTTCAATCAATGGCAATATGCACTGCCCTACTCAGAGCGCTTATAAAATGCATATTGGTTTGGCAATGCTTGATAAAATTGATCGCGGTGCATTCAGTCTGGATCAAAAAATTAAAATCACAAAGGCACAACTTCCGGTTAATGCATTTTGGAATCCCCTAGGAACAGACTTTCCCAATGGAGGCGATCTCACTGTTGCACAACTGATTCAGTATTGTATTTCGCACAGTGACAATACCGCATGCGACACATTAATTGGAATGGTTGGTTCTCCGAAAGAGGTGGAAGCTTACTTCAAAAAGAACAATATACAAGACCTTCAGTTTGCCTATAACGAACGCACGATGCAATCGAAATGGGAGAACATGTTTCAGAATTGGATAACTCCAAATGCCGCTGTTCAGACGTTGCGATTGTTTTATGAAAACAAAAATGAACTGCTCTCCAATTCGAGTTATTCATTTTTTTGGCAGACCATGAAAGAAACTTCAACTGGTGTAAAGCGTCTGAAAGGACTCTTGCCCGAAGGAACTATCGTTGCTCACAAAACGGGAACATCGGGAACGACAGATGCTGGATTAACTTCAGCCACAAACGATTGGGGAGTTGTGTTCCTTCCGAATGGACATTATTTCATCATTAGCGTTTTGGTTACCAACTCTTATGAAAGTGAGGAAACGAATGAACGGATCATTGCGGATGTTTGTAAGTTGGCTTATGACTACTTTTTGAAAAAATGAGACAAATATTAACCTTGATATTTTTCATTTTCTACCAAGTTTCGTTTGGGCAACTCCCATCTGGGAGCGGGAAAAACAAGCTTGATTTTCATGTGTTTAACAATTCAAAGGATACTATATACCTGACTGTTGTGGATCTGGGAAATTTCACACATACAGATTCAAAAAAGATTATTGATTCCATTCAAATTGATGGCATAGGTTCAAAGGAAATAATTTTTGAAAGAAATATTCAAGGAAGCACGAATGAGCACGGTGGAATGTTTGACATTGTTGACCATCAGTCTATCACAAAATATGAAATTTGGAATTTGGATACGAAGAGATTGCTGTTCGCTGCAGTATCTAGTTACAGTAATAATTTCAATAATTCCTATGCGTATTTTTTCAATTGTGGCATAGGTCCCTGCAGAAAAGGTCAAGGTACGGTGACATATTACTATCAAATTCTATTCGAAGAAAACGGAGAAATCATTATTAGTAATGTGAAATATGATGAGGGCTGTATTCCTGACTATGCAGAAGGTGTGTATAAATTCATTGATGGGCGTTATATTCTTGATTAGAGATAATACGATTCAATCCTTACAGGATCAATCACTGCGTGATCAATTGCAAGGCAATCATTCCTTCGGATTAATCGGAACGATTGATCGCAACGCGATTGATTCGAAGAATTGATTACAAAGTGATTGAAATCGACATATTAGCCGATTTTCTTTGTATATTCGCGTCCCTTTTTGGGCAGTGATAAGACGCTGAGTCACTGAACAATAACTAACTCTTTCATTCCACATGCGTGCGAAGGCGAATGAAATACAAATTAAAAATGCCCCATGGCAGAAGAATTAAATCCAGCTGAAGAAGCTGAAAACACTGTTCCAACCACCGAAGGAACTGAAAACACTGAAGCTACTGCTTCTGCATCTGTAGAAGAAGAAGTTGCTTCTGAAGAACCACTAGAGTTGTACAGCACTGCT
>JBILTL010000101.1:0-7707 GCA_044371535.1 Flavobacteriales bacterium
GAATATTTGCTGTAGAAAGGTTTTGGGTTATCACGTCAGCCGTAACGCTTTCAGCTGGGATTTGTTGTGCAATGATTGATCTTACTGCATTAACCAATTCCCATCGCGCGCTGTAATTAAGGGCTAATACTAAAGTAATGTCTTTGTTTTCCGCTGTTTTTGCCATCGCCGCTTTCAATTCATCGCGACATTTATTTGGTAACTGCTCAATATCTCCAATGGCCAACAAGCGAACGCCGTTTTCCATAAGTTCAGCAACTTCATTGATGATGGTTGTTACCAGCAAATCCATAAGCGCATCTACTTCTTCTTTTGGTCTATTCCAATTCTCTGTTGAAAAGGCATAAAGCGTAAGAAACTCAACTTCGGCTCGACGTGCAGCTTTGATAGTAGAACGCACAGATTCTACCCCGTTAAAGTGCCCGAAAATTCGGTCTTTTCCTTGATTTTTTGCCCAACGCCCGTTGCCATCCATGATTACTGCAACATGTCGCGGTGTTCTGCTTAAGTCTATTTGATCGAAGGCACTTTTCATCGAAGTGCGAAGATACGGAAAGCATGAGTACTGACAAGCACTTAGTCCCAGGATGCGCAGCTATTTCCTTTTTTATCTATTCTGAAATTTAAAGAGGCCATGCAGAAAAAGTAAAGATCCTTTCTTCCCGGGTCTCCACGCTGCATATAAGCATTGTTCACGTTCTCTGGAAGCAAGCTTTGATCAGATAAATTTGTAGCTAATTGTCCGCGAGCGGCAGCCAACATTGTAGGATTCACATACGTTCCCGAGATATCGTCGAAATAATCTATATACAACTTACGCATTCCCCATTCCAATGAAAACCCTAACAACCCTTTAATGTTACATTTCAATCCGGCACCCATGGGCATAGTGAAGCCGGTGGTTTTGTATAACGCGTCTTTACCCGCCATTCCCTGTCCTTCCGTTCCTGCAGGCTGAAGCGGGTGCCAATAGCCGTTGTAATTCCCTTCAGGATTCATGCGGAAAACAGCTGCACCTAGGAAAAGATATGGAGAAATGTTATGCTTGGAGTTAATCTGGTAATTGAAGAAATTCAATTCTGCAATGACACTTCCTTCAAAGAATCTATTTCTAAAATTTAGATTTCTGTTTTGTTGCCAAGCATCTTTGCTGTCCGCATCAAACGCTTCAACATTGCCGTATGACAATCCTGTGCGGATAGACCAACGCTTATTCAGGTTGTTTCGAATGGCTATACCCAAGGCTAACTTCTCTTTCGTTCCGAAATGTTTTGCCGGGTTAATTTCTCCTATGTAATAAGCCGTTCCCGCAGAAATAGAAAGCTCTTTGCTCTTTTCTTTGCCATGCCCCTGAGCGAAGGCAGAAAAGGTTCCAAATAAAAATAAAACGAAAAGAAGTAAACGGTTATTCATACCTGCACAATGCTTTTTTCAATTAAATATTGTCAATCCATTCGAATGTCTAGTCCCCAACCCATTTTCTTGCGAATGGTTCGGAAGAAATTTCTGCCTTCCAAAAGTATCATTTGCAACTCGAATGGCGCACGACACAGCGTAATTTCAGCGCCACTGTCTAAAACGTACTGTGTACTGTCTAATGTTATTTGAATTTGACCAGATCTGCAATCCGCCTTCAATTTTACGGTTGAAGCATCGCCAATAACAAGCGGACGTGCTGTCAAATTATGTGCTGAAATAGGAGTAATAATGAAGTTGTTCGAATTCGGCGTTACAATAGGCCCACCGCATGAAAGCGAGTATGCCGTTGATCCAGTAGGCGTTGCTACGATTAATCCATCTGCCCAATAACTGCTCAAGAAAGCCTTATTTACCGAGGCGTTTATCTTGATCATTTCATTTCGCGTAGCATTATTGATTGTAATCTCATTTAAGGCGTAAGGAAAATCTCCAAAATCGAATTGCTCTGACTTTACTTGAATGAAAGAACGCGGGTCTATGGTGTATTCAGAATTTACAAATTGCTCTAAAGCCTCATCTACTTCAGAAACACTAACGTGCGATAAAAATCCGAGGCGGCCTGTGTTGATTCCTAAAATCGGAATTCTCTTAGAACCTACTAATCTGGCAGCGTCTAGAAATGTCCCATCACCACCAAAGCTGAACAAAGCCGCGGCATTTTCAAATTCCGAATTCTCTTCGAAGGTTGTATGTGCTGGGATTTGAATGTGTGATTCAAGAAAACGCTCGAAGTTTTTGTAGACGCAAATGGAAATTCCGCGTCGCACCATTTTCTCGAGAAATTGCTGCACCGAAGGAGCCAAATCGGCTTCAAACTTTTTTCCAAAAACGTAAACTAACATATTCGAGTAAAAATCAAAGGTAGCGCTTTTCAGTAAACACTACATATTCAGGTAACGCATGAGCTCGTCGTAACGATCTTTCAACTCGTTGTCATATTGAGAGGCCTGAAACTTACTTAGAACGGTATAATTGAATCGCTCGAGACTTTGTAAAATTGGATTCAAATCGGGAAGATCTATTTTAATGTGCATTTCCAAATTGCCTTCAGTAGCGGGAACAACAGAGAGACTTAAGATTTTCGCATTGTTCTCTTCAATGATTCGCGCAATTTGCTGAATGCTATGGTCGCGCTCCACAACTTGAAGGACAATGATACCGCCTTCCCTCATAACGCCAAGCATTTCAGCCAAGTGATCCAACAAATCGGCTGAGGTAATACTTCCTAAATAATTATTTCCTTCATCTACAACAGGAACAACGGTAATGTCATTTTCACTTACCACCTTCAACACATCTAAAACGTGGGCATCAGGCAAGATCGAAACATTGAGTAAATCCAATTCTACCTGCACCTCTCCTTGGTACACTTCGGCATTGAGAAAATCGCTTTCATTCGCAAGGCCTATGTACAAGCCGTTCTCAACTACAGGTAAATCTGTCACCCGTAATTCATCCATTAAATTCAATACATACAAAGCAGATTCGCCTCTGTTCAGAGAAGGCAAGCTTTTCGATATTAAATTCAGTGCTTTATTCATGGGTGTGTTAAACGACGTTCAAACGTACATTCATTTTTCGTTCCACAACGTGAATTTCAATTCGATTATTGCCGAGTTTTGCACAACCAATTTTGAACACATGACCGCACTTAGCGTAAACATTAATAAAATCGCCACAATTCGTAATGCTCGCGGTGGAAACACACCCGATGTCATTGTGGCAGCTCAGAACATCGAGCGTTTCGGCGCTGAAGGAATTACTGTTCACCCTCGTCCCGATGAGCGTCACATTCGTTATGCCGATGTTCCCGCATTGAAGAAAGTAGTAACCACTGAATTCAATGTGGAAGGTTACCCTACGCCCGACTTCATGGAATTGGTTATTCAATCGAAACCGCACCAAGTAACCTTGGTTCCCGATGCACCCGATGCCATTACTTCGAACGCTGGGTGGGACGTTGAAACGCATTTCGATTTTTTATGTGGAATAGTTAAGGAACTGAAAGCACACAGCATTCGTGTAAGTATTTTTATGGAAGCCAATCCGGCGCTCATGACAAGAGCTGCTGCGACTGGAACAGATCGCATTGAATTGTATACTGAAAGCTACGCCGTTGGTTATGCCAACGACAAAAAGAAAGCTGTCGCTCCATTCGTTGCTACTGCCAAAGCTGCTCACGAAGCGGGATTGGGCGTAAATGCAGGCCACGACTTAAGCCTTGAGAACTTAAAGTATTTCGCGCAGCAGGTTCCACATTTGGACGAAGTTTCGATTGGACATGCGCTCATTTCCGACGCTTTGTATTTCGGATTGGAAAACACTGTTCAGATGTACAAAAACGAACTGCGCTCATGAATTTGCACTTCAGTAAATACGGAGAAGGGAAGCCCATGCTCATCTTTCACGGGCTGTTCGGGACAGGTGACAATTGGACCACACACGCAAAAAAATGGGCAGAACATGGATTCTGTGTTTACACCATAGACCAACGCAATCATGGGAGATCGCCGCATTCCGACGAAATGAATTATGCGCTCATGCGCGATGATGCTATTGATTTAATTGCTTCAGAAAATCTTCGTGATGTGATTCTCATGGGCCACAGCATGGGCGGTAAGACGGTGATGAACGTAGTCCATGAAATTGAATTCCTCATTGAAAAACTTATTGTGGTAGACATGGGCGTGAAGCGCTATCCCCGCCACCACGACACCGTCTTCCAAGCATTGCGTTCCGTTCCCATTGATCAAATTCAATCGAGATCAGAGGCCGAAGAGATATTTGCTCAAACGACCGTCGATAAGGCAACCCAACTTTTCCTACTTAAGAATCTTTATTGGAAGGAACCCGGCAAATTAGATTGGCGGTTCAACTTAAATGCTTTGGAAAATCACATCGATGAAATTCTTGCTGAAGTGCCTTTCAACGGTCCCATTCAGATTCCAACCCTTTTTATTAAAGGCGAACTTTCAAATTATATTTTGAAGGAAGATAGCAGTCAGTTGGAGCAATATTTCCCCCAGGCAAAAATCACTGAAGTCAAAAATTCAGGTCATTGGCCACATGCTGAATCTCCTGATTTCTTTTTCCAAGAAGTACTCGATTTTAGTCTTAACGGATAGAGGGTAAATACTTTACCTTTGCAAAAAATACTATTATGGGATTTTCTAAGAAAATTTTGGTGCCAGTTGATTTCACGAAGGTGAGCGACATTGCTATTGAGCATGCACTTTTGATGGGCAAAACAATTCTTGCCAACATTCACCTCATTCACATTGTAGAAAACAAAAAACAAGTTTCTGAAGCGCGCTTGAAATTAGACGCTTTGAAGGATCGTGTTCGTGTTGAAAATGCAGTTGAGATTCACACACATGTGCGCATTGGAAACATTTTCGAAGACATTGATAAGGCCGCAACAGAAATGGATGCTTCGCTTATTATTATGGGGACACATGGTGCACGTGGTTTGCAGTTTATGTCTGGAAGCCGTGCATTGAAAATTGTAACAGAAAGCTCAATTCCTTTCATTATTGTTCAAGAAAGAACGATTCGTCCTCATGGCTACAACCGTATCGTTGTTCCCTTGGATTTGCACAAAGAGACCAAGCAAAAACTAAGTGCTGTTCGTGATGTTGCCAAATACTTCAATTCGAAAGTTTACTTGGTTTCTCCAAATGAAACAGATGAGTTTTTGAAAAACCAGTTGGATCGTAACATGAACTATGCTGTAGATTATTTGACGTCTTTGGACATTCCTGTTGAAGTTGAAATCACAGAAACCAAGTCTGAAGGTTCATTCGTGAAGTCATTGTTGAAATACTCGGCGGCTGTAGAAGCTGATTTGATTTGCATTATGAATTTCTACGAAAGTTCATTGTTGAATGTATTCAACTCGAGCTACGAGCAACACATTATTACAAACGACGCACAAATTCCTGTGTTATGCGTGAACCCGGTTGACACATACGTTGCCGATCGTTCAAGCCTTGCTTCGTAAAAATTAGATTCGAATTCCGATTACCAATAGGTCATCGGTTTGCTCCATAGAACCCTTCCAAGCGTTAAACGTTTCGTGAAGGGTTTTTTCTTGTTCATCAATTTCAAGACTTGAAATGGATGCAAGCACTTCTTTAAATCGTTTACGCATGAACTTCTTATTGGTTGCCTCTCCGAATTGATCGGCGTAACCATCGCTGCAAGCGTATCATGTCATCTGTTTCCAATTGAAACTTCTGGGTTGTATATGAATCTCCTCGTTCACCAAAAGTTCCAATACTTCTCTTGGTTGCGGACAGCTCAATGAGTTCTCTATTTCGAACAACATACAATGGGATATTCGCACCGCAATATTCCAAGACCATTTCCTTCTCATCTATGGAACAGAGGGCAACGTCCATACCATCTCGAACACCTGTATTGTTGCTACTTAAAACTTCGGTACCCAAGCGATTGACGCTATTTAAAACTTGTGCAGGATCTAAAAAAACCTTCGTCACATGGTTTAAAAAATTGTGACCTACCAAACTCATAAATGCCCCTGGAACACCATGACCTGTGCAATCTGCAGCAGCAAAGAGTTTCTTTCCTCCTACATTTTTAAACCAATAAAAATCACCGCTAACAACGGCCTTTGGAACATAAAAAACAAAACTATTGCTGAACATTTGTCGAACCGTACCAATGTTCGGAAGAATCGTATTTTGGAGTCGCTGCGCGTAGTTGATGCTATCAGTTAAATCGTGATACAATAAATTCAACTGCTCTTTCTGAACTTCAGAAGCCTCCTTTTGCTTTCGAAGTTTCGCGGTGAAATAAGCTATGGCAATTCCAGCAAACAAAACAAATAACGAGACAACAACCAACACACCTGTCAATCGCGAAAACTGAATATTCATTTCTTCAATTTCCGCATTCATGCGTTCTGTCTGCTTCTTACGAAGTCTTTTCAATATAGCCTCAGCTTCCTCTACAACCAGTGGAATACCGCTTCCTTCAATAAAATAAGATTCTGCATCCATGAGTGCTACAGGATCGCTATAACTATCAAAGGTTGGAAGAAGAGTTTGTACAGCTTTGAATTGTATGAGCATCTCCTCTACTTTCTTTTCAAGTGAATCCAAACTCTTCTGTTCTTCATCACTGAAATTACTCTTTACACTCTTCAATCGCATCCATGAATTCATGAGTGAACTGTCGCTAATGGCTTTCATCTCTATGCGATGAAGATCCTCTTCAACACGCTGAACAAACGCCCACTCTTTAATTAAATCTTTGGAACGAAGGGTGTAACTCTCAAGGTCTTGCAATCTTCCAATGGAAGGAACGTATTTGTCGTTAATCTTCCGATTAATATCATAGCTGCGCTGAAGCGTAATCATGGTCATGACTAGTGTTCCTGCAACAATGATTATTATGACCGCGAAGCCAATTCCCATCCGATACTTCTTTTTAAAGAACGTAATCATGGGATTCAATTAGTTGGTTTTGAATTTTTTCTCAGACTCTTTCTTCAGACGAAGATATTCATCTTCCTTTCCTAAAGCCTTATTCACAAGCATAAGGACCTTGTAATTAGAAGGAGAAGATGAGCAAGAATTAAAGGCTTGCTGTGCATAAGGAAAAGCAGATTTAAACTTCTTTACACTTTCATCTTGAATGGAAATTAATTCCATCATGTCTGTTTGAGTGCCAATCTTTCGAATCATGTAAACCCCCTGATTGTAGTTCACAATTGCCAGATTCAGATTAGCTGTGCAGTTACTATTGTCCAGAGCAAGGACCTTCGAATAGTATTCGAGACAAAGTGTGTAATGATGATTGTCTTCCGTATCTCTTATCCAATTGCGGTAATGTCCTTCAGCCATTTTACTGTTGAATTCCAACTTCAATTCTTTCAGCTCCGACTCTGATCCTTTATAAAGTTCTTCGAATTTTTTAAATAGATCCAGAGGCTCATTCTCCGATTCACTTTCCATTTCAGCCGAACGTAAAACCGCATCATTGAAATAGGTAAAGGCAATGTATTGTAAAGCTGCATCTATGTTAGAGGCGTACTCTAAATTCGAGTCGAACTCACGTGCTTTTTTCAATGCGGCAACTCTGCGGAATCTGTAGTTGCTATGACGTTGGTTGGCTTCTTTCTGCTTTTAAAGTTCTTTCAGAATAAATCCTTTCACAAACCACGCATTCGGATCAGAATTCAAATCATTCGATTTGAACCCTTCA
>JBILTL010000102.1:0-7698 GCA_044371535.1 Flavobacteriales bacterium
TCCTTTGCTTGCAGGAAACGAAAGCAAACGACGCGCAAGTTCAAGAGGCATTGCAAAACATTTCTGGGTATCACATTTACTCGAGTTCTGCTGTGCGTCCCGGTTATAGCGGCACTGCTTTAATCTCGAAAGAAAAACCATTGAGCGTTACTTATGGATTGGGTATTGAAGAGCACGACCAGGAAGGAAGAGTTATTACAGCAGAGTACGATAAGTTTTTCTTGGTGAATACTTACGTTCCAAACAGCGGTTCTGAATTGGCGCGGTTGGATTACAGAGAAACATGGGATGCCGACTTGTTGAAGCACCTTCAGAATTTAGAAAAAACAAAACCTGTTGTATTGTGCGGTGACTTGAACGTGGCTCATCAAGCCCTTGACCTAGCCAATCCGAAAAGTAATTACAACAAGAGCGCTGGATATACACAAAGAGAAATAGACGGACTTTCAACGTTTATCTCTTCGGGATACAAAGATTCTTTCCGACATTTTTATCCGGAAGTGGTGAAATACAGTTGGTGGAGCGCGCGATTCAACTCGCGTGCGAAGAATGTGGGGTGGAGAATTGACTACTTCATGGTGAGTGAGAATTTCCTTCCACACGTGAAAGACGCGTTTATTATGAATGAAATTATGGGTTCGGACCATTGTCCGGTTGGAATTATTATCGAATAAATTATGGCATTTGCGAAATGGGTTGGAGGCGCAATTGGTTGGGCTTTAGGCGGACCAATTGGCGGATTAATAGGATTTGCAGTTGGCTACATGGCCGAAGACAAATCGTTAAGCACACAAGAACAACAGGCCGGATCTCAGCGTAGAACGTATGCTCGTCATACGCAACGTGGTGACTTCTCCTCTGCTCTATTGGTATTGTCTGCCGCAGTCATGAAAGCAGACGGAAAGTTGATGAAGAGTGAACTTCAGTATATCCGTGAATTCTTCGACAGACAATTTGGACCAGCAGCTGCTGCAGAGCAAATTGGAATTTTGAAAGAGTTGTTGAACAAAGACATTCCTGTTCGTGAAGTTTGTCATCAGGTTAGAGATTTCATGGAACATCCCATGCGCTTGCAATTGCTTCACTACTTATTTGGTATTGCAAAATCTGACGGACAAGTAGCAAAGGCCGAGGCCGAGTTGATTAAGCAAATTGCAAACGACTTGAACATTAGTCAGAAGGACTACGAGAGTATTCAAGCGATGTTTTACAAGGATGCTGCTTCAGCATATAAAATCTTAGAAATTGAAGCGACTGCAACTGATGATGAAGTGAAAAAAGCATTCCGTAAAATGGCCATGAAATACCACCCGGATAAAGTAAAAGATTTGGGAGATGAATACCAGAAGGCTGCACAAGAGAAATTTATTAAGGTTCAAGAAGCATACGATCAATTGAGAAAAGAGCGTGGAATGAAGTAATTCCGTATATTTACTTCTCGCATTGCTTTTATGAAAAAATTGACCTTATTTCTCGCGCTGATCTCTGCTTTTTCTAATTCTTTTGGACAAGCCTATTTTCTCAATGGATCAGCTACCGCAACAGGTAACGACTGTTATCAGCTTACTCCCAACCTTGGCACGCAGAACGGAACTGTTTGGTATGCCGATCAAATCGATTTAAATCAACCTTTCGATCTCGCATTTGAGATGTTTCTTGGAAACGTCGATGTAAATGGTGCCGATGGATTGTGTTTCGTAATGCATACACAAGGAACAGCTGCAATTGGTGCAAGTGGCGGAGGAATGGGCTATCTCAACTTCGGAACCAGTTTCGCGGTTGAGTTTGACACTTATCAAAATTCAAATCCATATTCCGACCCTGGATACGATCACATTGCCATTCAACGTAACGGAAATGTAAATCACAATACCATTGATAACCTTGGAGGTCCAGTTCAAATGAGCGCTTTCAATGCAAATACTGAAGATGGTCAATATCATCCGGTGCGCCTTATTTGGGATCCAATTAACTATTTATTTTCAGTTTACTTCGATTGTGAACTGCGTTTGCAAACAACTGTAGATATTATCGAAGACGTCTTTTCTGGTCAGAACCTTGTGAATTGGGGATTTACGGCAGGAACCGGAGGACTGTCAAATATTCAGAGCGTATGTTTAACCCCAGACATTTTGAACACAACCAACGATGTAACAATTTGTCCTGGTGCTGCAGCTGTTTTGACTGTAAGTGGCGCCGACGTCAATGGAACTTTTCAATGGACACCAACTACAGATTTAAGTAATCCGAATGGACCAAGTCCTGTTGCTACTCCTAGCAGCTCGACAATTTATAATGTTGTTTATACTGATTTATGCGGGGTGACAACTGAGCAAAATTTCAATGTTACTGTCGAACCGCTCTCTGTCGATGCCAATGCAGTTTCTGACATTAACTGCGCTAACCCTGTTACAAGTATAAATTCTATAAGTAACATCAATGGTGTGACTTTCTTTTGGATTACTTCGGATGGAAGTTTTATCACTCCTACCAACGCATTCTCAGTGGGTGTTGATTCTCCTGGTTTTTATTCTGTTCTTACCGATTATCAGGGCATATGCCAAGCCATGGACACGATAACTATTGTCGCTGATTACTCCGATTTCCAAATTATTACAGGCGGATCCATACTGTTGAATTGCCTGAATCCAAATGGAAATCTTTCCGCAGTAGTGAATGGTTTTCCAAGCACTGCTTACAACTGGACCACAGCAGGAGGAACTATCAATGGAGGAGCAACATCGGCGAGCATTAATGTCGCTGCTGCAGGAACCTATACTGTAAATGCAACTTTGAACAGTAACTGTTTCGATACTGAAACGATAACAGTGAATGCTGATTTCGATGTTCCGACTTTGAATTTATCATGCTTAAACGGGCTCAATTGCTTAACTCCAACTGCAACCATAAACTCCGCAACAAATGCTGGAACGGCTACTTATAACTGGACTGGACCAGGAATTCAATCTGGACAAGGTACCGGAGATATTGTAGTGAATGCAGCGGGTACATATTCACTAACTGTAACTGACAATTCAAACGGTTGCCAATCATCGGCAAATAACATAATTGCAGAGAACTTCACTACACCCTCTATTACCATTGGAATTCAAGATACCTTGAGTTGCTTATCTCCTGTTATTCCTATTCAAAACGTAACCGTAAACAATTCAAACAACTACTCCCTAGCCTGGAGCACAGTGGATGGATTTATTGTGGATGGCAATAATACTATCGTTCCAAACGTATCGGTTTCGGGAGACTACACATTGTTGGCAACAGATAACTCTTCTGGATGCACAGATACACAAAACGTATTTATTCATGAAAGTTCTTCGAGCCAGTTCGCTATTGAATTGGTTCAGTATCCAAACATCGTAACCATTACCGATGGAGACTTATTGAATGCGTGTTGGTCACCTTTTCTTCCTGGTTTAGACCAAAGCGAACTCTTTACATTGTTCGATACTTTCGAGTTGGACATATACAACAGATGGGGGAATTCAATTTTCGAATCATCTGTTCCAACGAGTTTTTGCCCAGATGAAGTTGAATTTTCTCCAGGCACATATTTCTACACTTTGGTCATGTCTTCCTTATGCGGAGGTGTTGAAAATTACCAAGTTTCAGGAACTTTCTTAGTTAAGTAATCAATCTTCACTCCTTATCTCTTATTTTTGAATCCTAACCTTTATTAATTTATCACGATTTATGTCTGAAGCATCTTCACAGCAAGGTCATCCAAAAGGACTGTACCTACTCTTCACCACTGAAATGTGGGAGCGCTTTTCCTACTATGGAATGCGTGCGTTGTTCACGCTTTATTTGACCAAAGCCCTTCTCTTCGACAAAGCTTTAGCTTCGGCTATCTATGGCGATTACACAGGATTGGTTTATTTAACTCCACTTATTGGAGGATTCGTGGCCGACCGTTATTGGGGAAATAGAAAATCAATTATTGTCGGTGGTGTCTTAATGGCCATTGGTCAGTTTTTAATGTTCACGAGTGGAATGTTTTACACGACTCCGTCAAGCGCAACAGCAATCATGCTTCTTGGTTTGTTGGCATTGATCGTTGGTAATGGTTTCTTCAAACCAAACATTTCAACCATGGTTGGACAATTGTATCCGCAAGGAGACAAGCGTATTGATGCAGCGTTCACTATTTTCTACATGGGTATCAACCTTGGAGCTTTCATTGCTCCATTGGCTTGTGGTGCTGTGGGAGATACTGGTGATCCAGCAGACTTCAAATGGGGATTCCTTGCTGCTTGTATCGGAATGATTTTGAGTTTGATCATTTTCATTTCCATGAAAAACAAATACATTGTTACTCCAGATGGCGCTCCAATTGGTGGCATTCCTGAAAAAGTTGCTCCAACCGTAGAGGAAAAAGCTGCATCAGACAAAGCTGGAAACGGAAGAGCGTATATGTGGTTAGCTGTATTGATTGGACTGTATTTGTTATTTAAAGGAGTTCTTGGATTAGACATCATTGGTTCATTCATTTTCGCATGTACCATTGCTGCTCCTGGTTATATCATCACTGACCCTTCACTCGATAAAATTGAACGCAGCCGTATCTGGGTTATCTACATCATTGCCTTCTTCGTAATTGCCTTCTGGGCAGCGTTCGAGCAAGCGGGTGCTTCTTTGACCTTCTTTGCTGAAGAACAAACCGATCGTAACTTATTCGGATGGTTCGATATTCCTGCAAGTGCGTTCCAATCGGTGAATCCAATCTTAATCGTTGCCCTTGCGCCATTGTTCGCAATGCTTTGGGTTCGTTTAGGAAAGAAAAATCAAGAGCCTGCTTCTCCAATGAAACAAGCGATCGGATTGTTCATGGTAGCATTGGGTTACGTAATCATTGCTTTAGTGGTAAAAGACCTTGGACCTGGCGTTAAAGTTTCTATGGTGTGGTTGTTTAGCTTGTATGCTATTCATACCATGGGAGAACTTTGCCTTTCGCCAATTGGACTTTCAATGGTTGTGAAATTAGCTCCTGTTCGTTACAGTTCATTGCTTATGGGTGTATGGTTCTTGAGCACTGCATTGGCGAATAAAGTAGCCGGAGACTTAAGTGGATATTACCCAGAAGACGTGCACAAGAAGTCTGCTTTTGGAGCTCCAAAATTCGCGGCAAACTTCAATGGAATGGATTCTACCATTGTCGTTGATGCAAACACAAACTTCTTTGCGAAGAATGCTAAACCAGGCATTTGGACCGTTGCAACAACAGCGGACAATAAAAAGGAAGCTCCAGAAAAAACGGGAATCGATAAGTTCATGCACAACATGACTGCCGATCCATTGGTAGATTATTTCACAGCAGCTGAAGAAACAGATGTAGTTACTTCTGTTGCTATTCAAACGGCAGGAACACCTACAATTGAAGAACACAAATTGAAGCAAATCACTCCTAAAGGTGAAAAAACTAAATTCTCAATTGGTGTTAGCCAAGATGGAAATACTGCTTACGTTTTGAAAATGACTCCCGATGAAATCAACAAAGAAAAAATGAACGTTGCTTTCGAGATTTGGGATATGAATCCGAAGAAGCCAAGCATTTTCGGACAAGAGATTAAAAACTTGTATGAGTTCTTCGTCGTGTTTATTATCCTTGCCGGTGTTGCCTCTGTGTTGTTATTCTTCTTAAGCAAAACGCTTTTGAAAATGATGCACGGCCTACGCTAGTCGATAATTTAATTTGAAATTTGGAAAGGGAACGATAATTGTCGTTCCCTTTTCTTTTAAACGAACTTTCTTATATTCGCTTTATGAACACTTCAAACAAGTCTATGTCATTCAGAGTTATCCTTTCAGCCTTCATTGTATCCTTCACATTGAATGCTTGCGCCCAAAATGTTCCATCTACTGTAGCGAAGCCCCAAGGAGCAGCAACAGCTCAAATCCAAGGCGAAGCATGGGAAACAGACTTGAACAAGGCGATTGGACTATCTTATGAAACAAAAAAGCCAATCATGCTATTCTTTACAGGAAGCGATTGGTGCGGATGGTGCATTCGTTTGCAGAACGAAGTATTCAGAACAGAGACATTCACCAAATGGGCGAAAGAAAATGTAATCTTAGTTGAATTAGATTACCCAAGAAAAAAAGAACAACCACAAACCATTAAAGATCAGAACCGTCAATTGCAACAAATGTTTGCGGTTCAAGGCTACCCAACCTGCCACTTCGTAATGCCTACCCCTACCGACGACGGACGCATTAACCTCGCCTCTCTTGGTCAAAACGGTTACATGGCTGGCGGTCCAGATGCTTGGATTGCGAAGGTGTCTGAGTTTCTTCCGAAAAAATAATAGAAAACCGAAGGTTTTATTGGAACTTCGTTGTGGGAACTACGTTGTGAGAACTACGTTGTGAGAACTACGTTGTGATTTGGTTTATTTTGAATTGACTGTTATCCTCCAGATCATGAATCCGAGCTTCTTATATTCAGTTATCAGCGGAGTAATATCTTCTCTTGTTTCAATTTTATCTTTAACCAACTGAAGCCAATAAATACTCTCCAAACATTCCTTTCGAGAGATTCTCAACTTATGAATAAAATCTTTTTTAGACTCTGCACCTTGCGCCTCTTCAATATTCGCAGCCACACTTGAACTGCTGCGCTTTAATTGGTTACTGATTTCAAACTCTCGTCTCACTGATCTGAGTTCATTACACAAATCGAAAACTTGGTAAGATAGGTCTTTCGACACTTCACGTATTTTCATAGTTCTTATGGTTTTAATTTGAGCAAATCTCAAACTACCCCCTAAAAAACCCTATACGCTGTTTATTCATCAATTCAAAATTGAATTTCTCTTTTCTCAATAAAATCAACCCTTCCAGACCTTCCCCTTTGACATAAACACCATCCGACAACTCTGTTCTAACAAAAGAGTTCCAACAACGTAGTTCTAACAACGAAGTTCCTAACAACGCAGTTCTAACAACGAAGTTCTCACAACGAAGTTCCTAAAACTCCGTTCCAACAACCTAGTTCCAACAACGCAGTTCCAACAACGTAGTTCTAACAACGAAGTTTAAACAACGTAGTTCTAACAACGCAGTTCCAACAACGCAGTTCCAACAACGCAGTTCCAACAACGTAGTTCTAACAACGAAGTTCAAACAACGTAGTTCCAATAAATCCTTCAGATTTCCTTTGTGTTTGAAAATTCCTAGATTATCTTGCGCACACTTAAAACTGCAATTGCAATGGGAGAGACAGCAAAAATTATTTTAGACGGAAAAGAATACGAAGTACCCGTATTCACAGGCTCTGCGAACGAGAAGGCTATTGACATTACGAAGCTTCGTGACTTAACAGGTTACGTAACTTTAGATAGCGGTTACAAAAACACCGGAGCTACAAAAAGCGCCATCACTTTCTTAGATGGTGAAGAAGGAAAATTATGGTACCGCGGTTACCCAATTGAGCAAATTGCAGAGTACGGAACATTCCTTGAAGTTGCATATTTATTGATCTACGGAGATCTTCCAACAGAGAAAGAACTTCGCTACTTCACAGACAGCATTAGCCACCACACGTTGGTGCACGAAGACATGAAACGTTTCTACGAAGCGTATCCAACACACGCGCATCCTATGGGAGTATTGTCTTCCATGATCGCGAGTATGTCTACCTTCTACCCTGAATCTCAAAATCCAAATAACTTCAGAGACATT
>JBILTL010000103.1:0-7682 GCA_044371535.1 Flavobacteriales bacterium
TAACAGCAGGTCTCGGAATCTTCATCTTGTTCTATTTCTTAAACACAGCTTCAGGAATTCTCGGATTTTCTGCTTTCTTATCCTACGCATTCATCTACACGCCACTTAAACGCGTTTCACCATGGGCGGTATTTATCGGAGCCTTCCCAGGAGCCATTGCACCCATGATCGGTTACGTAGCTGCCACCAATCAATTCGGCTTGGAAGCAGGAATCTTATTTGCAGTTCAGTTCATGTGGCAATTTCCACACTTCTGGGCCATCGCTTGGGTATCGCACGAAGACTACAACAGAGGCGGATACAAACTGCTTCCATTCAGCGGAATGCCCGATAAAAAGACGGCTTTCCAAATCATGGTCTACAGCTTTTTCTTGATTCCAGTGAGCTTGCTTCCTTGGACACTTCCACTTGAGAAGGCCATGGTTGGAAACATAGCCGCGGTCATTGTTGTGTTAGCGGGCATCTGGATATCGTCGCTGGCTTATAAACTTTTTAAAGAACCAACTTTGTTGAATGCGCGCAAGGTTATGTTTGCCTCATTCTTTTATTTACCCATTGTTCAAATTGCCTACGTAATAGATAAAATCTAATGGAAAACACAGACTTTAAAGAAATTGATCCTTATGAAGGACACAATCCGGAAGTGAAACTTCGTTCAAAGAAGATGATTGTATGGTTTTTAATCTTCGCCGTTGTGATGTTATTCGGTGGAATTACCAGCGCAATCATGGTTCTTTATGGAAAATTGTTGTGGGTGCACATTCAACCACCAACAATTTTTTGGGTGGGAAACGCGCTTATCGTTTTAAGTAGCGCGACGCTCATTGTTGCGCTTCGCGCTTTGAAAGCCGGAAAGCAATCTACCGCATTAATCGCCACATTGGTCACCTTTATTTTAGGTCTAGGTTTCGTTTTCGCTCAGAACAAAGGTTGGGACGAAATGGCCGCTATGGGAATGGGAAACACCATTACCCAAACCGAACAAGGCTTAAAGCAATCGCGTTGGAACACCCTTGGGAAATTAAATGGTGAATACGGTTCGAATTATTATTTCGAATTGAACGGACAAAAACTAGAGAAGGAAGGCGATAAATACTATTATGTTCGCCCAGATCAATCGAGAGAAGACAAGACCTTGGAAGTTCAAACAACCTTCAATGCTTCTGGAGCTATGCTGAGTGTGCTTATCTATTTGCACATTGCTCACTTGTTCTTCGGACTCATTTACTTGTTGGTTAACCTATTCAGATTGAAAAGTGGAAAGTTGAATAAAGACAATTGGATTAGCCTTCATTCCAACGGAATGTATTGGCATTTCATGGGGATCTTGTGGATTTATCTATTCTTCTTCATTTTCTATATCTACTAAAACCCGACGTTCGGCTTATTCAGAATTATTCAAAATAGTGAAAAATGCCGATTCTCTTTTCTAAATTGAACCTTTTGAAGTAAAATTGCACCCAAATTTCATTCACTATTATGGCAGGTCAATCAGAACATGTAACTACGGACGAATTATGGGGCGGTAATCGCTCTCCGTTCAGCGTTTCTTACGGTAAAATGATGATGTGGTTTTTCCTTGTATCGGATGCCCTCACATTTGGCGGACTTCTTACAGCATACGGAGTTATTCGTCACGGAAGTTCAGACTTGTGGCCTGTTGGTGAGCAAGTATTCGAAGCCCTGCCTGGTCTTCACGGTTCTTATCCGTTGATGTATGTAGCATTAATGACCTTCATCTTGATCATCTCTTCTGTAACAATGGTATTGGCTGTAGAAGCTGGTCACCGCATGGATAAGAAGGGTGTTGTGAAATGGTTAGGACTTACAATCATCGGTGGATTCATCTTCTTGGGTTCTCAAGCTTGGGAATGGTCTCACTTCATTCACGGCTCTGGTGGTGGATTTCAGGTTAACCAACCGATGACTGTTACTGCGGCTGATGATGCAGGAAACACATATCAAATTGCGTTAGACAACGGTTCATGGGTTCACATGACAAGCGACTTCGGTCACAAGTATGAGCACGCTATGGAAGCTGCTGAAGAGCCTGTTTCTCATGACGCTCACAGTGGACATGGCTCACACGCTGCAGCTGAAACACACGAAGATATTTCGACAATGGTTCCAGAGGAAATCATTTTGAACAAATACACCCTTGAGCACAAAGACGGAAAAGACCTTCGTAAGTTGATCGTGAAAGGCGAGGACGCGAAAAAGATTTGGGCTGCTAAAGAAGAGGGTTCAATGGCATTCGGAGCAAACATGCATAAGAACGAATACGCTATTCAACAGCAGTATGCGAACTTCTTCTTCTTCGTAACAGGATTCCACGGTTTCCACGTTTTTTCTGGCGTGTTAATCAATGTCATCATTTGGATTATGGCCATCAAAGGGGTATTCGAAAAACGCGGTCACTATGAAATGATTGAGAAAATCGGTTTGTACTGGCACTTCGTTGACCTTGTTTGGGTATTCGTATTCACATTCTTCTACCTTATCTAATATCGCTGATTATCATGGAAAGAGACGACCTTATTGTAAACGAGAGCTACGCTCTTAATGCAAAACACAGCGAAGAAGCTGGAAAGCAAATTCGCAAGAAATTATATGCCGTAACTATACTTTTAACGGTTATTACACTCGTTGAAGTATTCATGGGTGTTGCATTCAAAAGAAACGGAACATTCACTTGGGAAGCAATCAAATTAACGTTCTTAGTACTAACGTTAGTGAAGGCCGCATACATTGTTCTTATCTTTATGCACCTTGGCGATGAGAGAAAGAACTTGAAGTATGTTGTACTTCTTCCTTACGCATTATTCATCATGTATTTAATCTTTATTGGATTGTATGAAGGTGTGAGTGTGCAAACAGGACACAACATCTTCGGCTAAGCTGAAGATCAATGAAAAACAAAAAATTAAAAAAGTATATCCTATTGGTGGGTATGCTTTTTTTTATTCCTCTAGTCCTGCTTATTGTGCTAGGCCCAATGGGTAAGCACAATTTTAGTGAACCCATGTATTTCGGTCCAGCTTGCGACACCGGATGTGTATCATCTGATTACCAAATTCCGGATTTTGCTTTTACCAACCAGGAAAATCAACTCATCAACCGTGATTCGCTCATGGGGAAGATTTGGGTGGCAGCATTCGTTGACTTCGAAGACCCGAACTTGCCTAAAATCACGGAGCGATTGCTCATTCCAAACTTTAAATTCCGAATGGAGCCCGATATTTATATCGTGTGCTTCGATCCAAACGGCTATTCAGACACAGCGGCTGTTCAAGCTTATGTAACGCAGAATTTGAGATATTCGAACAACAAAAATAAGTGGCAGTTTCTCCAGGGAGATTCCGCGGCTATGGCGGTATTCATTCGCAATGGATTTCTTATTCAAGATTTGAAGAACGAAGCAGTATTTCGCGCTGTTGATGAAGGTGGACATATTCGTGGGCTCTATGGAAATACAGAGTATCACTTCGAAAACCTCATGGAGGATATCGCTATCTTAAATAAAAAGAGAAAGATTAAACGTGGGTACTAAACGTATTTTCCTTTTAGCATTCATTGCACTTGTTGCTTGCACCGATCCGGTGAAAACACCAGAGCAAAAGCAAAAGACCTTGCCGTATTTCGGTGATTTCGGAATTGAAATCAAATACAACGACAAAGGTGAAGGCATTTCCGACACTGTGTACGATCCAATTCCATTGTTTGCTTTTACCAATCAAGATGGAAAAATCATCACCAATGACTTCATGGCTGGAAAGATTGCTGTAGTCGATTTTTTCTTCACGAACTGCACAAGTATCTGTCCTATGCTTTCGTCTCAAATGGCGCGATTACAGCATTCAGTTAAATCAGAGAACATCAACGACCAAGTCGTTTTCCTTTCACATACGGTCGACCCGAAGAACGATACACCCGAGGTTCTGAAAGCGTATGCCGATCGCATGGGTGCCGATTATTCCAATTGGAATTTCGTGACCGGAAATGAAGAAGATATTTATTGGCAAGCCAAGGAAGGATACAAACTCACGGCTTTCCCATCAGATACCGCTCAAGGAGGTTTCTTTCATACCGATCAAATTGCATTAATAGATCAAGAAGGGAAAATTCGAGGATATTACGACGGAACTTCAACAAAAGCGGTGGATCAGTTGTTTACAGATTTACATTTGTTATTAAAGAAATAATTCAATGAAAGCAGAAATGAAAAAGAACGATAAGCTAGCGAAGACGCTTATCTATCTCGTATCAGCGGTAGTATTCTTGGTAGTCCTTTCATTGCACTACTTGAAGTTCACCGATGTAAATCTTGGATTCGATGTCCATTTATTGGCAAAAGCGAATGCACTCATTAATGGAACCGTATCCATTCTTCTTGTAGCTGCTCTTGTTGCGGTGAAGAAAAAGAACTTCGAATTGCATAAGAAATTAATGAAAGGTGCTATTTACTTGAGCGTACTTTTCTTAGTTACATACATAGGTCACCACATGTTCGCAGGAGAAACTGAGTTTCCGAAGGGGAACTCAATGAGAGGATTGTATTTAGCGATTCTTTCAACACACATCATATTGGCTGCAGTTATTCTTCCGTTCATTTTATTTACAGCTTACCGCGCATTAATCGCCGAGTTTCCTGCACACAAGAAATTGGCGAAATACACTTGGCCAATTTGGTTCTATGTTGCCGTAACGGGAGTTGTTGTTTACTTCATGATTTCACCTTATTACCATTGAGCATGAAAAAGCTATTCTTCGTCTTGTTTTTCTTCGCATTGAATCTCTCAACCTACGCGCAATGCGCCATGTGTAAGGCTACAGCAGAGACTGCTAACCAGAACACTTCCGGAAGTTTAGCTGAAGGATTGAATACTGGAATCCTTTACCTCATGCTCATTCCATATACGCTTTTGGTTGTTCTTGCCATTGTCTTTTTCAGAAAACGTATTGCGAATTTCTTCAAGGCGAATTAAAAGAACTTCAGTTACCTTTGAATACCGAAAGTCTTGTGATATTCGGAAATTTTAAAGATGTATGAAGCGTTGTTTTCTTGTATTCTTAGTCATTTTAGGAAGTCACATTTCCAATGCTCAATGGACCTTACAACAATGTGTGGGCACAGCCATAGAACGCAACATTGGCTTGAAAAGAAATAGTCTTGGATTAGAGCAAACCAAGCTGAATCAAGAACAGGCATTCGGTAATTTCCTTCCGAATTTAAACGGACAAGTTTCACACGGATACAACTGGGGACAACGTATTGACCCATTTACCAATCAGTTCGCGACACAACGTATTCAGAGCAATAGTCTAGGTCTTTCAACGAGCGTTACCCTCTTTTCAGGTTTGCAAAACGTGAATCAATACAAGAAAGCACAAGTCGACACGCGCGCGCAAATGCTCACCTTCGACTACCAACGCAACCAATTGGCGCTTCAAGTTTCTGTGGCTTATTTGAATGTACTACTGACCAAAGAATTACAGACTGCTTCTGAACTGACATACAACCGCACCAAGGAACAAGTGAAACGCATAAGCGATTTAGTTCGTGTGGGCAGCGCTGCAGAAGGAAGTCTTCATGACATTGAAGCGCAATTGCTTTCAGACGAGGCCAATGTTATCTCGGCAGGAAACAATGTGCAATCTGCAATATTGGACATTGCTCAATTGATGCAGCTGACAGAGCAAGAGCAGAGAGATTTTTCCATTCAAGCTGACCCGTCTGCCTTCAATATTGCAGAGCAAATGCCAGATATGTCGCAATGTATCCAAAACGCATTAGCAACATTTCCACAAATAAAATCAGCCGAGCTTTCACTAGCTTCAAGTAACCTAAGTTTAAACATTGCAAAGGGAGGAATGTCGCCGCGATTAAGCATGAGTTACTCCTACGGTTCGGGTTATTCAGGTGCATCGAAGGTGCTAACAGGATCTCCAGATTCATTGGCATTTCCAATTGGACAAGTGTTCGGTTCGAACCAATATGTTTTCTCCTTTCCGCAAGCCATTTACAATGTAGACGACTACACCACCAAGCCTTTCAGCAATCAGCTAAAAGACAATGTCAATCAATCGCTATTCTTCAGTTTAACCCTTCCGCTTTTCAATGGCTTTTCTAATGATGTAAACATCAAACGCGCAGAATTAGCTCGCGCCGATAATGAGTTAACAGTGCAGCAAACCAAAGTTCAATTGGAACAAGAAGTACGCAAAGCTTATCTCGACGTTACTCGCGCAAAAGCCAATTACGAGGCCACACAAAAGGCCGTAGAAGCAAGCCACTTGGCATTCGATTGGAACGAACTTCGGTTCAATCAAGGTGTCGTTGGAATGTCTGAATACCTTGACGCACGCAACCGCCTGCAGCAAGCTGAATCGAACTTTGTACGCAGTAAATACGACTGGATTTTTAAACGGAAAATAATCGACTTCTACATGGGAGTCCCTCTAATGTCACAACCATGAAAAACAAAAAAAGATGGATCTGGATTTCAGTAATCGTCGTGATTATTGTAGCCATTGTATTGCCAATGGTATTTGGTTCTGGTGATGCAAAAGTGGTTACTCTTGGAAAATCTGAGAAGAGAGATTTAAGTGAAGTGGTTGCTGCAAGCGGAAAAGTTCAGCCTTCCGTTGAAGTGAAAATTCAGTCGGAAGTATCAGGTCAAATTGTTGAACTGCCTGTTAAAGAAGGAGACTTTGTGCAGAAGGGACAATTACTTGTTCGCATTAACCCAGACCTTTACGTTTCAGCATTGAGCCGCGCTGAAGCCGCATTAAACACAGCGAAAAGTAATTTGTCTAGCGCGAAAGCACGATTAACTCAGGCGAAGGCACAAAAGCGTTTGCAAGAAACAACCCTTGCAAGACTTTCTAAATTAATAGATCAAAAAGCAATTTCTCAAGCTGAATACGACAACGCGAGCAGTGCCTTAGAAACGGCAGTTGCAGAGGTTGAAGCCGCTGAAGAGAGCGTTCATAGCGCAAATTTTTCCATAGCTAGCGCAGACGCTGGAAAAAGTGAAGCTATGGAAAACTTAAGAAGAACTACCATTGTCGCTCCAATATCAGGAACTGTCACTGCGCTTGCGAAAGAGCTCGGAGAAACTGTTCTCGGAAACAACATGATGAGTGGAGATGTGATCATGAAGGTTTCTGTTTTGAATGAAATGGAAATCGATTTGGAAGTGAATGAAACCGACATTGTTCACGTACAAGTGGGTGATACCGCAGATGTTGAAATCGACGCCTTCAGCGATCAAGTTTTTAAAGGTGTTGTAACAGAGGTAGGTTCTTCTGCTTTGAATTCAGGACAAGGTCTTGCAGCTAGCACAGAGCAGGTAACGAACTTCTCTGTGAAGGTTAGAATTGTGAAAGAATCGTATGCGGGCGTGAATGGAAATTCAGAAAATAATTCTCCTTTCAAACCGGGCATGAGCGCAACAGTGAAAATTCACACAGACGAAGCCAGTCAAGCCCTTTCGGTTCCTACAGCGGCTGTTACAACACGTGCTGATTCACTTCAAAATAATATTTCTTTAACAGTGGTATTCGTGAAGAAGGCGGACAATACCGTTGAAATGAAACAAGTTCAAACTGGAATACAGGACGGAACATTCATTCAAATTACAAACGGATTAAATGAAGGTGAGGAAATCGTAACGGGTCCT
>JBILTL010000104.1:0-7655 GCA_044371535.1 Flavobacteriales bacterium
CTGGGTAAGAACTGGAGGTGGTGACGGCTTCGAGTGTATGTATGATTACGAAGAGGTTGGAAGACGCTATAGCAGTATTTATTACGGCGATTTGTATAGAACTTCAGACAACTACATCAATCAGAAATTTGCTGGCGTAGGAGTCAATGGCATGAACGAAGAAGGAGCGTGGAGCACACCTTATTGTCTGCACGCTGACAGCAGTTCGACCATGTTTGTTGGAATGAAAAACATTTGGCGTTCAAAAAACATCAAGCATGTCGAAAAGGATTCCAGTGTGTGGGAAAAAATCTCGACGAATTTCTTGAGTGCGAATACAACGGATTGCAATCAGATTCGTGGTCATTACACGAAAGGAAATGTATTGTACGCATCGAAAGGTTCGCGTAAAATGGGAAGAACAGACAATGCTATGGCAGACACAGTGGTGTGGCAAAACATTAGCACCTACTTGCCGAACGCCGTAGTCGCGGTGAATGCAATTGAAACACACAAGACGGACTCGTTAATTGTGTACATCGCATTTAATAAAAATGTTTACAAGAGTTTGACAGCGGGAACATCTTGGACGCTTATGACTCCGAATCTTCCAGACGTTGCTGTAAATACGATTGTTACAGACACTTCATCAGCGTTGGAAAATCTCTACATCGGAACCGATCTTGGAATTTATTATTGGGATGCGAGTATGACGGAGTGGGTGAATTTCTCTTCCGGATTTCCCTATGCTGCAAGGGTAACTGAATTGGAAATTGCTTATGATTCGCCTAAGCGCATTCGTGCTTCAACTTACGGAAGAGGAATGTGGGAAAGTGATTTGTACAGCCCTGAGACAAATGTATTTCCGACAAGTGCTTTTTGGAATTCGCCAAATACGTCTGGTGAAGTGATTGGAACTTTCGATGCTGAAATATTTTTCTATCGAAACCTGACGAACATCGACGTTAGCGATTTGGCGATATCCGATTTTTATATTGAAAACGGAACTGTAAACTCTATTGCTGGAGGCCCTTCGAATTACACGGTAAACATTACTCCGACAACTTTCGGACAAGTAAAAGTGGTTTTGCCAAGTAACTCGGCTATTGATAATTTCTTTACGGGCAATGAAGCGAGCGATACGTTGAAGTTAGTGTTCATGCAAGCCCCGGCCGCGTTTGGTAGCAAAGGTCCGGGCGGTGTTGGAGATAGCAATGATCTTGCATTCTGGATGCGCGCAGATAAGGGCGCCTTGTTGAATGGAGCTCTTTCGGCTAATGATGGAGACTCCGTATATATCTGGCAAGATCAAAGTGGAAACAATAGTCCTGCGACGCAGGGAAGTGTGAATCAGCGTCCAACATTCGTAGCGAACAACGGTGTGCATACGCGAGCAGGAATTCAGTTCGACGGCGATAACGACTTCTTGCAAATGAATGATGTCTTAGGAGGAAGAAGCACAAGCGCCTATTGCGTGGTTGAAACAGACTCTATTCTGTTCAACGACCACGGTTGGTTTGCCAGCTCGCGTGTTCCAAACGGATACCTTCTTCACCCATGGAAGAACGATTACTACTACCACGGCGAAGTTTTGGATTTAGAAAGTAATTATTCGGGTTCTCCGATTTTCTACATTGGCGAAGCCACTTCACCTCACATTTATGGATTAATCTATGAACAAGACGATTTACATCAATTGTTCTATACCATTTTCGACGATCATCTTTATCCGTTCCCAGGAATAAACATTGGCGCTCGTGATAATTCAACACCTATTGATATTCGTTTCGGATGGGATTACGACGATCGTTTTGGAAAGGGCAGAATGGGCGAGAATATTTTATACAAGCGTAGATTGTTCTTATCACATCACACGATTGTAAACAACTACCTCGGTGCGAAGTACGGATTAGATCTGGGTCTTCAAGCGCGCTATTTCCACCCGAATTACACAGAGGAAGTTATTGGAGTTGGTCAGGAAAATGCCGGAGATAAGCACGAGGTTGCTCAAGGTATGGGAGTTCTTGAAGTAAGTGCTGTGGGAACCATGATTGATGGAAATTATTTGTTGGTAGGAAGTGATGTAAACGGAATGGATGTGAGCAATACTGTTTATCCGTTTGTTTCCAATCGAATTGAAAGAACTTATGCCTTCACAAGAACTGGGAATGCCTTTCTTTCTACTTTGAAAGTGCCTGCCGCAGAACTAGTAGGTTTGAACGAAGTGAACTTGATTGTGACAGAATCCGAAGAGTTCAACTTGAGTAATACCATGCAGGTATATCCGATGACTTTAGTAGGTGATAACTACGAAATCTCTCTTTCGCTCCCAGCTTCAGGAGTGTTTACAATCGGAGAAACTCCTGTTTTGAATGTGAATGAAAATTCACTCAATCAAGTTTCAATATTTCCTGTTCCGAGTTACGATGTGTTGAATGTAAATGTGGGACATGAAATATTCAATGCAACGAGTTACTGTGTTTTCTCAGTGGATGGAAAGCAGGTTCTTTCTGGAAGTATAAACACAGCGAAACAACAATTGAATACTTCAAATCTTCCAAGTGGAATTTATGTTTTGCAGATTCAGGATTCAGGTTCGTTGGTGAAAAGAGAGTTTGTAAAATTGTAAAGGTTATATTTGTGAATACCTTAATCTAAAACGATGCGTAAATTTCTTGTATTATTCTTGAGCGTTTGCACCCTTTCTGCGCTAGCGCAAACATCGATAAGCGATTGCGAAGGAGCCATTGTTTTGTGTGGCGATTTGTATACAGAGACACAAGCATCTTTTTCATCTGGAAATTTGTTTGAAGCAACGGGCGCATGCAATCAAGGATTGGAGCAAAGTTCGGTGTGGTATACGTTCACGGTGCAGCAAGATGGGAACTTGAGTTTTATTCTAGATCCGTTGAACGATGCCGATGATTATGATTGGGGCTTGTTCAATATTACTACAGGTGGTTGTGCCGGTTTAGGAACAACTTCTCCGGAAGTAGAGTGTAACAGCTACGGTGTTTTCGGGTCGAACGGCCCAACAGGAATATCAACAGCAAATGGTGGTTCAGGAGTTTCTAATGGTCCCGGAGATTTAAATGGTCCTGCCTTCAATGCAGATTTGCCTGTCGTGGTTGGAAATACCTATGCGCTCGTGGTCATGAATTGGTCGAACAGTCTCGATGGATACACGATTGACTTCGGACAATCTACGGCTTCGTTGTACGATCAAGTACCTCCAGTTCCAATCAGTGCAGCAACAGATTGCAGTAACCTAACTGTTGTACTGACTTTCAGCGAACCTATTGTTGGCACTTCTGTTCAACCTTCCGATTTCACAGTCACCGGTCCAAGCGGAACAATCACTGTTCAATCGGTAACAGCCAACAATCCGACCATGGCTGATGTGTTCACGATTCAGTTAGCGAATCAAGTTTTAATTGGAGGAACATATACGTTGAACATTACCAACACAACTGGATTCGTAGAGGATGCTTGTGGAAATTTAGGGACCCAGAGTATTACTTTCGAAATAACCGATCCAATTAATTTCGATGTTGCAACAACAACTTCTTGCAATGGTTTCGGTGGAAGTGTAGCCGTCTCGAACATTGTTGGTGGAGATGGTAATTACACGTTGAATTTCAATGGAACGAATCAAACGCAATTCAACCTTACCAATGTTGTAGGTGGAAATTATACTGCAACAATAACAGACGGAAACGGCTGTTTGCGCTCGATTCCAGTGACTGTTCCGAATCAAGATATTCAGGTTACTATACCTTCTCAAGATTCATTAACCTGTCTGAATTCCACAACAGAAATATTAGGTGTGGAAGTGTTGCCTGCACAGAACGTATCGTATGCGTGGACGGGTGCAGGATTGACAAGCACAACAATTGCCAATCCGATTGCAACGTCACCGGGATTCCTGAATTTGGTAGTGACGAATTTAGATAACGGATGTTCTGATTCGGGAATGATTGAAATTTATGCTGGAGATGTTTATGCGTTGGATTTAAGCACCATGATACTTCCGAATATTATTACATTGAAGCAAGATGAATTGAACGATGATTGGAGAGCGATTTTAGCAGCTGATCCCCTTTTAGATTTGACTGTTTTGTTTCTCGAATATGATTTAACGGTATTCAATAGATGGGGTGGTATCGTTTTCGAAAGCACAGCAACTTCGAAATATTGGAATGCTGCAGACGTTTCCCCGGGAACTTACTTTTATTTATTTCATTACAAAACAGATTGTGGAACTGCAGTGGAAGAAACAGTGGAGGGGACAATTCTAGTTGTTGAATGAAGTTAGGCGTTATTCTTCATGGCGCGAAGAACAACAGACACGCGCAGCGAAAAGAAATTGAAAAAGTTTTTTCCGATTGGATACTTGATATTCGTGTCACCGAATACGATAAACACGCTGAGAAAATAGCCCGTCAGTTATGCAATGATTCATGTGATGTTTTGCTAGTTTGTGGTGGTGACGGTAGTTTGAATCAGGCGGCTAACGGGGTGTTCAATTCGAAGAATCCTCAAACACCTTTGGCCATCTGGCCCTCTGGAACAGGAAACGATTTTGTCAAGACTTTAGATGTCCCTCGTTCATTTCAGGAGGTACTAGCGAACATAGAGCTAGGCAATTTTAAAGCAGTGGATTTGCCGTGTATGGAATGGGACGGAAAGAAGCGTGCTTATTTGAATGTTACAGATCTTGGCCTGGGCGGATGTGTTGCCTATGATATGACCCGAAGTAAAAGAAGGTTAGGTTCGTTCTTAACCTACCAGTGGCTTATTGTAAAGAATCTTCTTCGTTTCAAAAAGAGATCCATCTGTTTTGATTTGGATGGAAAAAAGTTTGAGGCTCGCGCCATGAATTTTGTAGTAGCCAACGCAAAATATTTTGGTTCGGGCTTGGGTATTTCTCCGGATAGTCAAATAGCAGATAGACTTTTGGAGGTCATTGTAATTGGCGATTTGAATATTTTTGAATACTTATATTTCGTTCCACAAGTGAGGAAGTGCAAGAAGCTTTCCTATCGCAAGATTCAATATTATTCAGCAAAAAAAATAAGCATCGAAACCGAAGTTCCGATGCCTATTGATATGGATGGAGAGTTCGTTGGGTTTACTCCAATGGTTATTTCACTTCAACATTCGTTGAACGTTGTCGTTAGAAACGGCCTCGAAGGGTAAGCGTTACGTTTCTTCCTGCCCCGGAAATATTCGATGCGAAGACGCGGTAGTTTGCGTCTAAGATATTTTCCAATCCAACCATTAATTGAACGTTTTCTTTTATCTGATAGCTAGCTTTAGCATTTAAAGTGTACCAAGCTGGCATACCGTCGGACGTTGCGTAATTCTCATTGTCTTCTGCGTCCAATCGGTAATCTTCAATTCGCTTCCAACCGTTGTACATCACAAAAAATTCTCCTCGGAATTTTTGTTGTTGGACGGTAAATCCAGTTCTCCCGTATACAGGAGGAATGTGATCCAATGGCGTGTCGCCGTTATCAGTCTTGATTCTTCCGTAAGTATAAACCAAAGAAGACTGCAAACTGAAGTGGTCATTCACTTGTGAATTCAAGCTTAAATTTCCTCCATAGATGTAGGCTTCGGTGGCGTTAATTGCGGTATATACAGGACTTAATGTGCCATCGTAAAAAATAGAATCTTGTCCGTTGAATTGCGCTTTTCCAGTTGTGAGTGCGTTTGTATAGCGCATGTAATAACCGTTCAAAGCAAGGGAAGTGTTCCTGTTGAATTTGCGCTCAATGGTAGCTTCCAAATTGGCTACCTTTTCAGGTTTCAATTCGTTGTTAGGAACAAGCAAATTTCCAGAAGTGCTTTCGAAAACTTTAGCTAGATCATCAACATTTGCAGCGCGGAATCCCGTGCTTGCTAGTGCTGAGATTTTCCATTTTGCGTTTGGTGTTAAAATAAGACCAAAACTTCCATTTAAATTTCCGTTAGACTGATT
Source organism: Flavobacteriales bacterium (assembly GCA_044371535.1). GTDB lineage: Bacteria > Bacteroidota > Bacteroidia > Flavobacteriales_D > Sanyastnellaceae > CAIZGX01. The sequence goes on from JBILTL010000104.1 coordinate 5,963, forward strand.
AACATCTGTGAACGGGAAATCGAAGAACGATTTATCTGTGAACGAAGCTGAAAGGTTTACGCGTGAATAACGAATACCACCATTGAATGTGAGTTTTTTGTTTACTTTGTGAACCAATGTTGCATAAGCAGCTGCGCCACTCATAGAGGCCCCTCCGCTGGCATAGCGCGTGTCAAGTGGGCTCTGAACTGCAGTAATGATGTTCTCAGAATAAGCAGTGCTGGTTACATTGTTGAAATAGTATTCAAAGCCGTAATTGATGGCTGTGGTTTCACCCAATGTTTTCTTCGAGAAATCAGCATTTGCAGAATACACTTTTACGTTTTCGAAACGGTTGTTTAGATTTGGGCTGTTGAATAATCTGTCGTGTCGCGATTGATCTATGTTCTGCCAAGCCAACGTAATTCTACCTGTCGTGTACAACCGTTTTCCGTTGCTCAGATTGGCGTGATAGGCCACCATAGCACGTGTTTGCGGGCCGTAATACCATTCTCCGAATCTCGGGTTTTCTATGCTCACTTGCGTTAAGCGATCATAGCGTGGAACATTATTCGTAGTTGAGTATTGAATGTTCAATGTGTGCGTTAGTTTTTCATTTTGCTTGAATGAAAGCTTTTCAATGAAATCATACTGCTTGTAACCTGAGCCAACTTGAACATTCGGATTCGGATTGGTGATTACCGAGTCTCTGTTGTTTATGCGTTCAACATACCAAGGACGTGCTCCGAAAGTTGGATAGTTCGGATTTCGAATGTTGCCCTGTCTCAAGTCTCCGAAATTGTTGAAGGTAAAAGCAGTGAATGTTGCGAAACGTTCAGTGCTTGTTTCGAAATTGATGTGTGTGCCGGTCTGGTCGGCAGTGCTGTATCGAAGCATAGCGTTTCCGCGCACGAGTCTATCTCCAGAAGTGAAGTGCGGTGAGCGCGTATTAAAACTCATAACTCCGCCTAATGCATCGGAACCATAGGCCACAGCGCTTGGACCATAGGCAATCTCTACGTTTTCCATGGCCATGGGGTCAAGACTCAAGATATCTTGTAAGTGACCACCGCGGTAGATTGCGTTGTTCATGCGAACCCCGTCAACAACATACAATACCTTGTTCGCTTCAAATCCGCGAAGGATCGGAGAGCCGCCACCCAACTGACTTTTTTGAACGAGTGCTGCTCCTGTTTGCGCGAGAAGGTCCGCGGCATTCGCAGGATTAATGAATTGGATGTCTTTTCGTTGAATGGAACTTACTTGCTGAGCAACCAATTCAGATTTATTCGTTGATCGAGTTGCTGAAATAACCATTTGCGCGAGCGTTACATTCGAACCTACTAAAAAAACGTCCATGCCTTCATAGACCTCTTGCGTGGGCAGGTACTTCACTTCGTAACCGTTGGCTGTAATGAAGAAACTACCGAAATGTTTCGGTAGCACAATGATTCCTTCATTGTTTGTATTTCCGATGAAATCCCGAAGTTCAATGTTGTTTGCTGAAATGTAAATTGAAGCACTTGAAATGGGTTCAAGTGTGGTTAAATCTTTAACCGTTATGGTTTGTGCATGTGCGCTGAATGCAACAGCAATGGCTAGTACGGCGCATAGAATTATACGTTTCATTATAAAATTTATTTATTAATCGTTCAATTCAGAGATGCGAAGCAAGATTCCGGAGGAAAGATGCGAGCAAGGTGCAAGCAAGGTT
>JBILTL010000105.1:0-7644 GCA_044371535.1 Flavobacteriales bacterium
AATGTTGCTGTAGTGGTGATGAATACCGTTACTCATCCACAATTGCTTCAAATACGTTTCAAGATTCATCCACTCTGCAGTAGTCTTATCGCCGTTGTAGGTCGTGTAAATCTTCTCGAAAATGCTGCGAACTTCCAAATTGTATTTGCAGTTCTGATCCCACATAATGTCGCGACCAGCAAGGCCTGCCTGTGTTAGGTAATACACCAACTCTTTTTGTTTGGTGGTTAACTTATCGAATCCGTCTAGTTTGTAACGAAGAATTCGAATGTCGGCGAAGCGATCTACTTCGTATTCGAAAGGACCGTTTTCGGTTTGCGATTTAGGAAGTGGAACTACCTGATCTTTGAATTGGAAATAGCACCAAGCGGTAAGGCCAAGTGCAATAAAGGCGATAAATATTTTTTTCATTGAAAATGATTTTCGGACACGAAGATAAGAAGGTTACCTTTGTGGAATGACGTTCGAAGAACTAAAGTTAACGAGACAGTTTTTAGATGCTGTTCAAGAGTTGGGGTATGAGTCTCCTTCCGAAATTCAGGAGAAAGTTATTCCTCGAGTTTTGGGTGGACAAGACGTCATAGGAATTGCGCAAACCGGCACCGGTAAAACGGCGGCTTATGTGCTTCCCTTGTTGCAATTGTTGAAGTATCCGCAGGGAGACGAGCCTAGAGCGCTTATACTGGTTCCAACCAAAGAATTGGTGGTTCAGGTGGAAGAACAAATTCAAAGCCTTTGCAAGTACACAGAGCTGCGCTATGTGGCCCTGTATGGCGGCGTTGGTCCGAAGACACAAATTGAAGCGATTAAGAAGGGAGTTGATATTATTGTCGCCACTCCAGGAAGATTTCTAGAGATCTACGCGAAGCGCGTAATTATTCCGAAGAAAATTAAGCACGTGGTGCTCGATGAATGTGACCGTATGATGGACATGGGATTCTGGCCACAGCTTCGTGAAATTCAAGAAAAGCTTCCGCAGAAAAAACAACAGTTGTTGTTCTCTGCAACTTTTCCTGAGCGAGTAGAACGCATTGCAGACAACTTCCTTTTGTTTCCTTCTCGGGTTGAAGTAACGCCACAAGCCACTCCGGCTACTACAGTGGAACAGAGAGTATACATGGTTCCAAACTTCAAGACGAAATTGAATTTGCTCATGCACCTTTTAGAAGGAGATGAGATGAAGCGCGTAATGGTATTTGTTCGTACCAAAGCCGATGCGACAAGCATGGGGAAATTCATGGAGCGAAGCAATGTGGGCGAGATTAGATTCCTTCACAGCAACATTGGACAGAATTCGCGTATGAACGCGATTAAAGATTTCAAAGACGGAAACGTTCGCATTCTCGTTAGCACAGACGTTACCGCGCGAGGCATAGACGTCTTCGAAGTCTCTCACGTAGTAAATTTTCAAGTACCCGGGCACTACGAAGACTACGTTCACCGCATCGGAAGAACAGGTCGTGCATTCAAAACAGGCGTTGCCATTAGTTTCGTAGACATGTCGGAAGAATATCACTTGACCAACATTCAGAAAATTATTCGTCAAACCATTCCGGTTTTCGAAATTCCAGAAGTTGTTTATATTGAAAAGACCGATACTGAGGAAAAACAAGAGCAAGCCCGCGAAATAGATCGCCAAAAGCGATTAGACAACCCAGAATTTAAAGGTGCGTTCCATGAAAAGAAAACGCTTCAAGCGAAGATGAAATTCAAACAAGAGCGCGACAAGAAACAAAGAAGAAATCGATAACCATAAAAATTATATCATGAAAAAACAAAGCTTAAGTCTAATCGCAGTGCTTGCTTCGACATTGATTTTAATTACCTCTTGCGGAAGTAATGAGTCGAAGCCAGCAGCGCAATCCAATTCAGCAGCTCCTGCTACTACAGCAGAACAATCAAAAACTGAGCAAGCTCCTGTAATTACAACTGTAGCTATTGCCGGGAACAACTGGATGACTGAGAATTTGAAGGCCACCACGTTTTCAAATGGAGAGGCAATTAAAGAGGCTAAGACAACGAAGGAATGGATAAGTGCGATAAATTCGAAAACGCCAGCTTACAGAACGAGTGACGGGATTTTCTTTTACAACATTTATGCGATAAAAGATGCCCGAGGAATTGCTCCTGCGGGTTTCAAAGTTCCGTCTATTTCTGACTTTAAATCTTTGTCGAAAGCTCTTGGTGCTGGTACAAGTGTCGATGGCAAAGCAGCAATTGCTTTGGCAAATTACGTTTGGGAAATTGAAGAGTGGAATGAGAGCACTGGTGATTTGGGAATGGCGAAGATTAAAGGCACTAATTCATCCGGCTTTAATGCGACTAAAGGTGGATATTGTTACCAGTCGGGTGAGATAAATTTAGGTGGTTGCTCTTATTGGTGGACTTCCGAAGGAGGTACTTTCGATATCGGCTATTGCAGTCAAGATTTAGGTGGAGGAATTACTCAGAATGCCCCAGCAGCCTATGGCTTCGAAGTACGTTGCGTAAAGAACTAAGAATTTTTTTACAATGAAAAAAGGAGCTTTCGAGCTCCTTTTTTATTTTGCGTTGAATTACAATTAGTGCGAAACCACCACCTTCTTCGTTACACTGTTTTTCCCACTTCCAACACGAACGAAATACGTTCCGTTGTAAAGCGTTCGCGTGTCGAAGTGCGCAAGCGTGCTTCCCTGATAAAGCGTAGTGCTAGAAATTAATTTTCCGTCAGTACTCAATAGTTCAACTTGAACATTCGATCTGTTCACGGTATTCACTTGAACAGCCAAAACATCTTGAACTGGATTCGGATACGTATTAACGTTTACATTTTCCAATTGAACTTCTGCAACTGCGTTTGGAGTGTATGTTGTGACTGCTTCCGTGATAGTGTTAACGCGAGCCGCTACTTTCGTTCCATAAAACGTTGGTCCAACAGCATAGGGATAAGCCGAATTGTGATTTTCATCTACCGTGCAGAAGTAGGCGTAGGTTCCATTCGGATATTCAGGTGTCACGCAAAAACGACCGTTGTGCTCATCTAAATAATCTTCCATTCCCGGATGAGCAATGAACTCATAGTCTTCGCGGTATCTGCCAAGCGGATATGTAGCGCTAACCGCAGGACCAGCTGTTACCGTTGTTCCATTTGCGTATTGTGTTCGTGTGGTAATGTTTCTCAATTGATATCCGCTTTTTATTCTTACCACTCCGCCAGTTCCATCTGTGTTAGCAAATCCATAAGCGCCATAGATTGGAAATCCATCGTAGGCATAACCGACAAGCGGAGAATGCTCGTTTGAATTAATGACATACAACGCATCTGCAGCGTATATATCACAAACGGTAGAGAGAACAACCAAGTCTAAATTGAATGCACTCGGATTTTGATGATGGTGATAATTTCCCATAGCAGGATGACCCTTTGAACAATCGAAACCTAGGCGCTCTGCAGGAACGGCATCGCGATTCCAAACACCTTGTCCTGGAGGGCCCATGATTGGTCCTCCTCCTTCAGCTTGAGTATTGTTATTCCAAGAAACACCGTCTCTGTAATCAAACAGCGCAACGCCGTTAATGAAAACTCCAATGTTTCCTCCGTTTGTAGGAGTAGGAGTGCCCGTGTTTTGTGCAGGCACCAAAGGGAATTTAAAAATTGCATTTTGTGCCGTAGCCAAAGAAGGATTGCCATCTAAAAACGGACCTGTGATATATGCCGGTATTCCATTGGTTGAAACATATACCCAATTCGCCGAGTACTGCACGCTCTGAACATTCGCCTCAGTGTTATCATTAATGGGAGTTGGATTTCCACTTACATAATGCCTACCTGTAACGCCTGTCGTATTTTGAAGCCAAGAGGTAATTGTTGGTCCTTGGGCAAGCAGTTGGCTTGCAGAAAGAATAAAACTAACGATGAGAACGTTTCGTAATTTCATGTTGAAGGATTTGTGGAAATTGATATTCCTTTCGAGTTAAAAAATGATGATCTGTTAAGGTTAGCAGAAACGCAATGACGTCTTGCTTGTCGTTGGAAGTCAAATTCAACGAATGGTTTAACGGAGAAGAAATATTTTCTTCATTTCCATCAATGGAAGAATAATGATCCATCACCTGCTGTAGGGTCCGAAACCTTCCGTCGTGCATATATGGAAAACTCATTTCAACATTTCGCAACGAAGGCACCTTGAAGGTGAAACGGTCTTGTCTGAACGAGGTAACAGCGCCTCTTCCAAAATCATTCAACGAATCATTGAAAGCAATGCCATTGCTTTTGAATTCGTCGTTCGTGAACAACGGTTCGGTATGACAAGCATTGCATTTTTTCTGAAAGAGCACATAACCTTTTTGCTCTTGTTCGCTGAAGGTGTTTTTTCCGGCTAGGACTTCATCGTATTTACTCTGATTGCTCACAAAGCTCAACATGAATTGCGAAAGCGATTTCAAGACACGCTCTCCCGTTGCCAAACTATCGCCCCATGCTTGGAAGAAATAAGCGCGATAAAATTTTCTTTCGTTGAGTTTCCTCACCACGTTCGCCAAGGTCTCGTTCATCTCTAGAACATTTTCAATGGGCGCCATAGCCTGAGCGTCTAATGAATGAATTGCGCCGTCCCACATGAAGTTTTTCTTCCATGCTAAATTGAATAACGCGGGTGCATTTCGTTTTCCAACACGATCGAAAACACCATGACTCACCGCATGATCAGTATGGGTGAAGGCAGTGTAGGAGAGGTGACAAGAAGAGCACGAGATGGTGTTGTCGGATGACAAAATCGGATCGTAAAAAAGCAGTCTTCCCAGTTCTTTTTTTTCAGGAGAAGGGGGATTGTTCTTTTCGTTGTAAACCTTCTCTGGCCAAAATATTTTTCGTTTAGGTGGAAGGGTAAAGCCAATCGCAAAGACAAAGAGCAAAATGAAAAGGAAGAATAAGTTTCTTTTTCGAATCATTTCATTATGGCTGAAAAAGAAGCGCACAACACACGCATGTATTCGTGAACTCGATCGTTCGGACTCATGAGTGAATACTCTTTGTTTGCATGAACAAGATCAAGGAAAGAATCTAAATTCAAATGAATGGTCACGTCTTGTGACCTTCTATCCGGCGGCAGAACAGGTCCGCCTTTGACCATGCGAAGGATTGGTATTTCATCGGTAATTGAACTCATGTTAGCATTGGAGAATCCTCCGAGGTGAAGGTTTAATGCGTTACCGTCTTTTTCTTTTCCTTCCAACTTAAACTGAATGTATCCGCTTTGCCAGCTCCAATACATGCCGTTCGCCGGATCTAGCGCGCAGCAATGAACGCCTGCAGCGTTGGTAACGGAATCGACACCCAGGGTAAGTCGAATATAGCTCGCTTTTTGGCTGTTGATTGGAATGGAAAAATTCATAGAACTTCGATTCGAAAAATCGAGAAGGCGGTAGGCAGCGGAATCCTTGCCAATGACTTGCCTATTGATGTCTAATAGCTCAATATTCCCAACATAGCATTTCAGTAAATCAACATGAAGAAGAGAGTCAGCATAATCCAGCGGTGTCATTTCAAAATTGAACTGAAATCGTCCTTCCACCTTTGAATGCATCTGTTCGAATTCAACAACGACAGGGAAGTGGTCTGAAAGAAGCGGTTCCGTGACATCGGTGTTTCCAACTTTGTAAGAAGAAAAACCGAAGTTCTTCAATTTATAAAAAACGTAATCAATACGCGGAGCCTTTGGATTCGCAGCGCGCTCGAAATGGTTTAACGTTCCAACTTTTGAGTAAATGCCTATTCCGGCATCGGAGAATGCTGCACGAATTTTTTTCAAAGCAGCATCTTCCGGCGTGCAGTTGAAATCTCCCATAAAGATTATATTCTGAATGGAAGAGAAGGCTTCTATTTCCTTTAAAATAAGTTTGGCACTTTCTTGTCTTGCGCGCACGCCCTCGTGATCCCAATGCGAGTTTACAACCAATAAAGTATCTGTCGTTTTTAAATCGAAGAGCAAGGCGAATGTCGCTATGCGCTCGCAGGCGGCATCCCATCCTTTGCTCGGTTTGGTGGGTGTTTCCGACAACCAAACTGTTTTCGATTTAATCAATGAAAAGCGATTCGAGTTGAAATAAATAGGGGAGTACTCGCCTTTGGTTTCGCCATCTTCGCGGCCAACACCGACGCGATTGTACAAAGGTTTTTTGTTTGTGATGTTGTAAAAAAACGATTCAACTTCCAGAACCTCATTGTGCAAGACCTCCTGAAATCCGCAAATGTCAGGTTGTTCATTGACAAGAAAGTTCCGCACGTTTTCACTTCGATTCGGCCAACTGTTTTCTCCATCGTTCGGATTGTTGTAACGGATATTGAATGAAATGACTTTCAACTTTTTAATCTGACCGAATGAACATTCGGTCATGGAAATAAAGGTGAGGAGAGCAAGAAAGAATGGTCTGAAGAATTGTTTCATTGGAAAGTTAAAGGTAAAAAAAAACCTCCCGAAGGAGGTTTTTATATTTAAGAGGGGAAGTTAGATTATGCTCCTTCTTCTCCGTCCATTTTCTCTTTCAATGCAGCCAATGCACCTAAGTCACCAAGAGTTGATTTCTCAACTTGAGAGTTAACTTGCTTCACAGCTGAATTGTTGTCTTCTTTCTTAGCACCTGATCCAGCACCAGCACGCTTAGGCTTCGCCTCAGCAGATGCAGTGATTTCTTCTGGCTTCCAAGTTTGTGTGTGAGACACAGCAATCTTACGTTGGTTCTTGTTGAACTCAAGAACGATGAAGTCAAGAGTTTCTTCAACTTTCGCTGTAGAACCATCTTCTTTCTTCATGTTTTTGTTCAAGCAGAATCCTTCTAGACCGTAAGGAAGAGCAACTACACAATGGTTACCTTCTTTCTTCACGATAGTACCTTGGTGCTTGGTTCCTTCAACGAATACAGTTTCGAACACATCCCATGGATTTTCTTCCACTTGTTTGTGACCTAAGCTGATTTTACGTCCTTCACGATCCAATTCCAAAACAACTACTTGCATATCATCTCCGATAGCGCAGAACTCACTTGGATGCTTGATCTTCTTAGACCAAGAAAGGTCAGAGATGTGAACAAGACCATCGATTCCGTCTGCTAATTCGCAGAAGATACCGAATGTAGTGAATGCTCGAACTTTCGCAGTATGCTTGGCTCCAACAGGGAAACGAGTTTCAATTCCGTCCCATGGATCAGAAGTCAATTGCTTCAATCCAAGGCTTAATTTACGCTCGTCTTTTTCCATGCTAAGGATTACAGCCTCAACTTCCTGTCCTACTTTCAAGAAATCTTGAGCAGAACGTAAGTGTGAACTCCAAGACATTTCAGAAACGTGAATCAATCCTTCAACACCAGGAGCAATCTCAACGAATGCACCGTAGTCAGCAAGAACAACCACTTTTCCTGTAATCTTTTGTCCAACTTCCAAAGTATCTTGAATAGCATCCCATGGGTGAGCAGACAATTGTTTCAAACCAAGAGCAATTCTCTTCTTGTCATCATCGAAGTCAAGAATAACAACGTTGATCTTAGAATCCAATTGAACAATCTCTTCAGGATGAACAATACGTCCCCAAGAAAGGTCAGTAATGTGAATCAATCCATCTACGCCGCCAAGGTCAACGAATACACCGTAGCTTGTGATGTTTTTAACCA
>JBILTL010000106.1:0-7609 GCA_044371535.1 Flavobacteriales bacterium
TATTTTCGAAATCAAGAAAAACGATTCCAACTATTGCATACTTGTTAAAAGAGACAGCGATGGAGAATTGGAATACTTCCGTTTTACTGGAGAATACAACGCCGACAACTTCTTCAAAAAAGAAGGCGCTCATCAGCGCATTCGCAAATGGGATGAAGTACAAGATGAACTGAAAACCGCCGGTGTAGATCTCTATTTATTTAAGAGCAAAACTGAAGTCTTCAATACCGTTTATTCAAGAGGAAGAAAGAACGATGCTGCCATCTGGTTGGAAGACAGCGTTCGCACAGACGGACTTTCAAACAACTTCTCGAAAGTTTATCGATACTTGATTAACTCGAAGTTAATCACGAACAAGACCTTAAAAGAAAGTTTGATTGTAGCGGACAACCGCGAGAACGAAGGTTTAAGTTTTTCACAGAAAAACAAAAAAGACATCAACGATTTGCTTCGTATTAACGAAGAAATTCGCACGGTAAAGAGCATTCAAAAGGAATTCGAAGAATTCCGTGAAGTGGTGAATTTGTTCAAAGCAAAAACACGCATCGTTAGCGACTTGGTTTATGCTTTCGACAAACAATACAACGGGGTTATTAACGAACTTGATAGTTCACGTTTAGAAAAAGAAAAGCAATATCAAACAACGCTTCTTAATCTGAATGAAAAACTTAAACCGAAACAAGAAGAGTTAAACCGTGAAATCGGAAAGCGTGAGTTAGAAGTTGAGATCCAAGAAAAAACATTCATCAACCTTCAAACTCAACTAGATGAAATTGCTTCTTTCGAAGGAAAGAAATTCTTGGAAGAATCGCTTCTGAATCTCGACGCGAAACGTCGTGAATCGGAAGTGCGCATTACCATGGTCGAGAATCAAAAATTAGATTCAAAGAACTTGGAAGCGAAGCTTCAAAAAATCGACATGACTTGCGGAAAGCTTGAAGCACAAATCAAGAATTACGACGATCAGTTAATTCACAAGATCACTGCGAAAGACGATATTCGTAAAATCTTGAACACCGTATTCTCTCAAGAATTCGCGGCACTTCCAAGCAAGTTGGTGAAGAAGAAAATCACTAAGGCTGGAACCACTTTAAGCATCTTTGATGGTGAAATTACATTGCCGAAAGATTTAGTTCTTGCTGACATTCCTTCAGTAAAATCATTGAAAGATGAACTTCAAGAATTGAAGCGTGAGAAAGCTGAGTTGGAAAAACTTTGGGCCGTTGCATTGAACTTCGACAAAGCACAGAAAGAGTTGAATACGATTCTTGCTGACATTGACGAAGTAAAAGAGAAGTTGAATAAGCTTAAGAACAAACCGAAACTTGAAAAAGAAGCTGAAGCTGTAGGAAAAGAACTACGCACCATGAAGGCTGAAAAAGAAAAGTGTGAAGGTGATCTGAGCAAGTTGAAAAAAGAGCTTTCCGACAAGACACTCCTACTCGATTCATTACGCGAAGAAACTCGTCGCAGCGAAGAACGTTTGATTGAATTGAAAAGAAGAAAAGCTGAAATTGAAACCTTCGGAATTATTCCAACAGAATTCGACACAACCGAATCGTTGGATGAGATTTATGGAAAAATCAAAATCTCGAACACCGATCGCGATACGCTGAAAGGCAACAAAGATCGCATGTTCGATCACTTGCGTTTCAAGACGAATTCTGCAATGGCCGATGAAGAAGAATTCATCAAATTTGTTGAAGATGAAATTGCATGTATCAACGATAAGGTAAAAAGTATCGACGGCCTATTGGGAAGTATTTCTACCCAGTTTGCAAACCCTGCATTCAACCTTCGCAAGCGCTACGAAGAATTCAAAACCTTCGTATACAATCGCTTCAACGAGAGCTTGGCTAAAACCAGAATCTCGAACATTGAATCGCTTCGCATTGAATTGGTCGATAACAAGCGCGTATTGTTCGACCTTGAAAGAATTGCTTCGATTGAAAATTTGAATTCACAATTGGCATTCGAATTTGAACAAGGCGAAGATTTAAAAATCTTGAATCAATACCTCGACAGCGGAAAGACCATTGACTTCGAAGACTTATTCGACATTGAATTACATCTCGATGTAAAAGGAAAACTGAAGCGCGTTGACTTGAAAGAGCAAGTTGAATCGGATGGAACTGACCGTATGATTCGTTTGGTTATTGTCATGGCTATTATCAATCGTCTAGCTGTTTCAGCACCAGAAAACAAGATTGCCTTATTCATCGATGAGATTGGAACCATTGACGAGCATAACCGTCCGCAATTGGTGCAGTTCTGTAAAGAGCACAACTTCCTTCCAATCTTCGCTGCACCGCAGCCGTATGACGGATTCTCGAAGTATTACTTCATCTTCCGTTCGAAAGGAAAAATTAATTTGAACGACAAGCAGCACGCTGTGCGTCGTGAAGACCTAAAAATATCTGAAAACTAATGTCAACATTATTAACTGCCCCAAATTTCGCAAGCCTTTACCCTTCAAACATTCAAGAGATTGAAGAAGTAAAAGTTTGCTACCATTTAGAATCAGAAGAGAAATGATAAAAGCCGAACCACGGACCATATTAAACTTCCTGAACACCTACTTCGATGTGGTGCGCGACTTGTTTGAATACCAACAACAAGACGGTATCATTACGAAGGAAGTATTCGATATGATTTGTCACAAACACGGTGCGCAAATGAAAAGTCGTTTGCGTGAATACCGCGTTGTTCGTTCGATTGGAAGTGATTTCGAAATGCGCGATGTGTATTTCAAGTTAATGGAATTTTTGTTGTTTGAATTCAAGCCTCTTCTTCCAGAAACCATTGAGAAATACAAAGGAGCTATTGCCGAATTGTTCATGAAGATTCGCAAAAGCGAACATTCAGATCGTGATATTCTTCAGGAAAGAATTAAAAACCTTTCCGGACAGGTGCGTGAATTCGTTGATTTGGTTGAGCGAAATGCTTTCCGTTTATTGGCTGAAACACGTGATTTGAAATCGAATATTGATCGGGTACAATACCGTGAAAAAGTTCACAAAGCTTCCTTCTGGATTGAATACTATATTCTTCCTTTGAACCGCATCCTCGATGTAAATCACAGCGAATCGGTAACAAGCAAATTGGTAGAGGTGTGCGAATACGCGAATAGAAAACGTCTCGATTATTCAGACGAAACAACGCGTCATGAATACGAGAAGCTGTACACGCAACTCATTCAAACCAATCAAGACCTGTTGAAACAATCGAAGATTCTTACAAACGAACTTCTTCCATTGCTCGAGCGCATTCGCACGGAATCGCTCATACTTACAGGATTTATCGAGTTCTTGCGCAACCCTAATAAAGTGGAAACCCCACCTTTGTTGAAAGGAACACGCACGATGGTTTACGCCAAAGACATGTATTTCAAGGTGCGCGAATTCTTCGAGCAGTTCCAAATTGAAGCGCCTGTTATTGTTGAAAATTCGGAAGCTGATTTCGATCGTTGGATTTTCGACAGAACATTATTCAAGGAAAAACTGAATGCGAGCATGCCTGTGAACGACTTCTTCGGCTGGTGCTTCAAAGCATTGAAAAAAGATTTCGATCAAATTGAAACCGACAAATTCTTTGCGGTAACCGGATTGTTATTCGACGAAGAACTTCAAATCGATTATTCGAAAAAAAGCGACCGTGTTTCTATTGAAACGACAACATCGATTCTCGATGTGCCTAAATTAAAAATTGAACCCGCTATAAAATTGTAACATGGTATACCCTGCGAACCATAGAAAAATTGTTGACGAACTCATGAGTGGAAAGTTCTTGTTGAACAACGAAGAACACTTCAACAGTCTGAAAGAAAACGAATCGTTCTACACCGAATTCTTCAAGATTTCTTTCGATTTAGAACTAATCATGAAGCCCGAATTCAGCTACCTACTTAGCAAAGAAACCCAAGAAAATTTCTCACGTGACGTGAGTATCTTCATTGCTATTTTGAGCTATGAGCTCGATCGCGACGGACGTAACTTCATTGAATCTTTTGATTTCAATGAATTTACTTTCGAAGAAATTGATGGCTATTTCATGAATAGCTCATTCATTGATTTGATTGAAAGCAACAAGACTCTTCGTGACAATGAAAGTCGCAGAACGTTGTTGAATGGAATGGCAAGAAGAAATATTATTTTCAAAACTTTCGAAGACCGTTTTACCTTTACACAAGCGTACAAAGTATTTGTAGACTTCGCCAAAGAACTTGCTTTGAAACGCATCAAAGGAGAACCTGAAACTCAAAACGCAGAATAATGAAGAGACTATTCTATACCCTGGCACTGACCATAGCTTGTGTAGTTGGCAACGAAACAAATGCTCAATCATTGGAGCGCAGAGCAGCCATTGACATCTGTGAGTGCGCTGACATCGTTAAAAACAATGTTAGTCCCGCATTTCGTGATATCATTAGCTTCAAATTAGTTGCTGAAACTCAAGAGGAATTTGAAACTGCAATGATCACTTATGTAACGAATAACCCTGATCAAGCGGCAAAAGATTTGCAATGGATGCAGAGCATGAGTGATGACAACGGACAGTTCTTGCGTTGCATTTCCAAAATGGAAATGAAGTATGACAACACCGAATTAGACACTCCTGAAATGTACAATTCCTTAATGGTTGAATTGTATGAAATCGAGTGTGATTTTGCTGCGGCCTTATTCATGTTTGGCGCTGAAGTTCAAGAGGCTGAAGTAACGGAAGACGAATAAAAATTAAACTAACCAAAACACAAATAAAATGAAAGTCAAATCTTCAATGGCCATATTTGGTATGGCAGTAGTTCTAGTTGCATCTGGATGTAGCATGGGCAAAGAAAAAGAAGTAGCTGCGGATGTATGCGGCTGCACCAAAGCTTTGGAAAAAAAATTAACTCCAGAGTTCGTTCAAATTATTGTTGAATCTTCAAAAGCTAAAAATCCTGACAAAGCAATTGAAGAAAAAATGTCTGCTTTGGATACCGATCAAATGATGGCATTAATTCCTAATATGGAGGTAATGGAAGATTTAGACAACGAACAAGGGGAATTCAATACTTGCTTAAATGGTCTTGAAAAGAAATACGAAAACGCTTACACCTTCGACGAAGAAGAAAGTATAAAAGAAGTGTTGGCCGAAATGGAAAAAACAGATTGCAAGTTCGGTGTTGCAATTGTTAAATTGGGAATGAAGGCAAAATAACAGCCCCTCAGAACTCTTTAAAGCCCTTGATTTTCAAGGGCTTTTTTATTTTATTCACAATTGTTAATAAATGTACTATCTTTGCGCCGCCTTTAAGGGGCGGGTTTAACTATCACATTTCCTTTTTCTGTTGGCGTAAACAGAATTTAGCTCAGGGAATAAGGTCGTCGAATTCAATCCGACATCGGGCGACTAAATAAAATATATGACAACATTTCAAGAACTTGGTCTATCGAAGACCACAGTTTCAGCTATTGCTGAAATGGGTTTTGAGAACCCAACACCAATTCAAGAACAAGCTATTCCGCACATGCTTACAGGCACAACAGACGTTGTTGCATTAGCACAAACGGGAACAGGAAAAACCGCAGCGTTCGGTCTTCCATTGTTAGAGCTTCTTGACTTTCAAAACAAGAAAACGCAAGCATTCATTCTAGCACCAACGCGTGAGTTGTGTGTACAAATTGCGAAAGACATTCAACGCTTTTCAGCGCACACTACAGGAGCTAACGTAGTTGCTGTGTATGGCGGAGCGAGCATTGAAACTCAAATTCGCGAGATCAAGCGTGGCGCACAAATCCTAGTAGGTACTCCAGGTAGAACCTTAGACTTAATTGAGCGCGGAGTCATTGATCTAAGTGCTGTTGACTTTGTAATTCTTGACGAAGCAGATGAAATGCTTCACATGGGATTCAAAGAAGATTTAGATGCAATCTTATCTGAAACTCCAGACGAAAAACAAACGTGGTTGTTCTCTGCTACTATGCCTGCAGAAGTTTCGCGCATTGCTCGTAACTACATGACTAACCCGGTAGAAATTACAGTTGGAAGTAAGAACTCTGGTAACGAAAACATTGAGCACGTTTATTATGTAACTCATCAACGTGATAAATATTTAGCGTTGAAGCGTCTTGCCGATTTCAATCCTGACATCTTCGCGATTGTATTCTGTAGAACAAAAGCTGAAACACAATCGGTATCTGAAGCATTGATTAAAGATGGTTATAACGCCGATTCTATTCACGGTGACTTGTCTCAAGCACAACGTGACAATGTAATGAAGCGTTACCGCAACCGTACTCTTCAAATGCTTGTTGCAACTGACGTTGCTGCGCGCGGAATTGACGTAAACGACGTAACACACGTTATACAATACAACCTTCCTGACGAAATCGAGAACTACACACACAGAAGTGGACGTACAGCTCGCGCTGGTAAGAAAGGAATTAGCATTGTTTTAATTAACATGAAGGAAACCTTCAGAATTAAACAATTAGAAAAAATCATTCAAACAACATTTACCAAAGGAACTCTTCCTACTCCGGCAGATGTTTGTGAGAAGCAATTGCTTCACTTGGTGAATCGTGTCAAAGAAACTGAAGTGAATCAAGGAAGTATTGGAAAATATTTACCTGCGGTTTACGAAGAGTTTGCAGACTTCACAAAAGAGCAAGTGATTCAACACTTCGTTTCTACAGAGTTCAACCGTTTCTTAGAGTACTACAAGAATGCACCAGACTTGAATGTCGATGCTTCTCGCGGTGATGCTCGTGGAGCTACTCCTGGAGTTGTGAAGATGTACATTAACGTTGGTAAGAAAGATCAGTTTACTTTCAACACACTGAAGACATACATTGCTGAGGCAACTGGAGTAAGTGAACAAGAGATTCCATGGTCTGACTTGAAAGACACTTTCTCTTTGTTCGAAGTGCGCACAGCATCTTACGACAAAGTTTTAGAGGTCTTCAATTCGGGAGTTAAATACCGTGGACGTACTATTCGTGTTGAATCACGTGGTAATCAAGAAGCGGGCATCGGACGTGTTCGCATGCGTGGCAACAAGAGCTACAGCGGAGGCTACGAGAACCGTGGCGGTTCAGGTGGAGGCGAAAGAAGTTCTGGTGGCGGTTACAACCGTGACCGTGGACCTCGTACTGGCGGATCGGATAGAAGCGCTTCAGAACGCAGTTCTGGTGGTGGAGAAAGACGCTCTAGCGGAGAAAGAAGTTCAGCAGGAAGCTCTGCTGGAAGTTCTAGCGGACGTGCTGGAGGATGGAAATTCAAAGAAGGTGGTGCTAAGAAAAAGAAGTACTAACTTTTAGATAAGACAACAAAAAAGGCCGCGAATGCGGCCTTTTTTAATGCTTGAAAATTTATTATTTCGGCTGCCCTTCACTCACTGTTCTGTCAGCGCTTAATGCAGCTTTCTCAATACGCATGCGTCCTTGGTCTAAACCAATAACTACTGTTGTTTCGTCTACTTCAACAACTTTACCGTGAATTCCACCTACAGTAACAATCTTGTCTCCTACACTAATTCCATCTTGAAACTTCTTCGCTTCCTTCGCCTTTTTCATTTGAGGGCGAATCATGAAGAAATACATAATAACAAACATTCCTCCCATCATTA
>JBILTL010000107.1:0-7552 GCA_044371535.1 Flavobacteriales bacterium
AGGGTATCCTTTTCCAAAAGATTCGAATCGCTCCATAAAACGACATCCGATTTCGTTCGATTTAGTTCTGAAAGCCAATGTTTTAACTTTTTATCTGGAAGGAAAGAAGTTGCGTCGAATCGAAATCCATCGACTCCCATTTTCAAAAAGGAAAAAAGTGAATTCAATAAATATTCCGAATGGAATTCGCTGAAGTGATTTATTTGATAAACGTCGTTCCAATTCGTTCCAATAGGATGAAAGGGCCTTTCATTTCCATCTAGAGAAAAAAAATCCTTTTCCTGAAAACATTTGTGATTCATGGAAGCGTGATTCAAAACCACATCGAGAATTACTTTCATCCCCTTATTGTGAGCGGCTTCCGTAAATAATTTCAATCCGTTAATGCCACCTAATTCCTTTCGCACATCGAAATTATCGGTAATACAATAAGGCGATTTGCTGTTCTCAAAGTCTGTTGGATTTATTGGAAGAAGGTAGAGTGCATCTATTTCTAAAGAATCTAAAGCACTTAACTGACGAATAGCAGCTTCAAAGGTGCCTTCAATCGTAAAATGGGGGATGGATATTTCGTAAATTCGCCTCACTAACGCAAATGTAGGTCAGGATTGAATTTAGCAGAAAGCGGAACGGTTTAACCGAATGAATAGAACGAAATTTTTAAAGACTATGGGAATTTTATCTGTGGGAGCTGTTCTTCCGCTGGGTGCGTTGGATGTTCTAAATAACGGAAAGACAACTCCTAAATTTCCGGTCTTCTTTTTTGGACATGGTTCTCCCATGAATGCTATTGAGCAGAATAAATATGTGGAAGGGTGGAGGAAATCGATTCAGCATTTGGAAACACCGCAAGCCATACTCTGTATTTCTGCGCATTGGTTAACCAAGGGCACAAAGGTCACAGCCATGGAAATGCCAAGAACCATTCATGATTTTGGAGGATTTCCAGATAAATTGTTCGCTGTTGAATACCTGGCAAAGGGTGATTCAACGCTTGCGCTTCACATTGCCGAACATTTAGATTTGGGCGAAGAAGGATTGGATATGGAATGGGGATTGGATCACGGGACATGGAGTGTATTGAAACAGATTTTCCCAATGGCAAACATTCCTGTTTTACAGTTGAGCATTGATTACACATTATCGCATGCGCAGCATTTAGAGTTAGGAGCTAAACTTGAGGCATTGAGAAAAAGGGGAGTGTTAATTGTTGGTTCAGGTAATTTGGTTCATAATCTCAGGGCCATCGATTGGAATAAGTTAGAATCGGGATACGATTGGGCCATTGAAGCTCAAGAGAATATTTCGAAAGAATTGAAGATGAAGAATTTCGAATTCTTTAAGAATATTGAACAAAGGGGAGCAGCTTATAAAAACGCGATTCCAACTCCTGACCATTATTGGCCGGCTCTATACTCATTGGCGGCTATGGGGAAAGATGAAGTTTCCTTTTTCAATGAATATTACGCCATGGGAAGTTTAAGTATGCATTCTTTTAAAAGTGCAAGTTGAAATGAAAAATATTACGCTAGTTAGTTTCTCCAAACTCCTTGTCTGTTCACTTGCATTTGTTGCGTGTGGAGGAAACAAGCAAGAGGTTCAGCCCGTTCGAAAGAACATTACCGAAACTGTTTTTGCTTCAGGAAGTATTGAAGCCATTGATAAATACAATTTGTCTGCACAGACAGAAGGATATCTGCTGGATCTTTTCGTTCAAGATGGAGACAGTGTTTCAACCGGACAACTGTTGGCGCGAATTGATAATTCTTCTACAGAGGCACAGGCTGCATCAACGCAGCAGCAATTGGCCATTGCCGAGCAGAATGTCTCAACGAATGGACCCGCTTTAAAGGAATTAGAAAGCAACATCGCCTTTGCAGAAAAGAAGGTCGCTCAGGATAAATTGGTTTTTGAAAGGTATTCGAGATTAATTGTATCTGATGCGGCCAGTCAATTGGAATTCGAGAACAGTCAATTGAATTACGAGAATTCAGTTTCGAATTTGACAGCTCTAAAAGAGCGATACAAAAATGTGAAGCAACAAGCCGAAATGAGCAAGTTGTCACTTCAGGCCAGTGCAAAGACTCAGTTGAATGCCGCTCAGTTCAATGAACTAAAAGCCTTGGAAAATGGAAAAGTGGCCAAAATTCTCAAGAAAAAGGGTGATTTTATTCGAAAAGGCGATGCAATTGCGCAGATGGCAAACATGAACACGTTGGTTGCCAAGTTGAACTTAGACGAGAACAGTATTGAGAAGGTGAAGATTGGTCAGACCGTTCATATTCGTTTGAACACATCGAAAGATCAAATAATTGAAGGGACTGTTTTGCGGATTTATCCGTTGTTCGACGAGGCGAGTCAATCTTATTTGGTTGATGTGCAATTTAACTCACCACTGAATTTCAATGTATTGGGAACAAGACTGGAGGCGAATATTGATATATCAACCAAAGAAAATGTGCTTCTTATTCCAAGAAGCTATTTGAGTTTCTCTGAAACGGTTTTGGTAAAAGGAGAGGAGGAGCCACGAAAAGTTAAAGTTGGAATTCGAAGCACGGAGTATGTTGAGATCCTTGAAGGACTCTCTGAAAGCGATGTCCTTCAGCCTATTAAGAAATAATGGCGAATTCCATCAATAGAAAAATTGCAACGACCTACTTCATTTCGGGTAGGAAGATGACCACTGTGGCTATTGTTGGAGTATTGCTTGGTATTTCCATCTTCATTTTCATGAATTCATTGAGTGCCGGCTTCGACCGACAATCAAGTGAATCGTTTTTCAAGACCACGGCGCACATACGGATTTACAAAGACGATGTGCTAAGTGCGCCGCTTCAACCAGAAAATGAAAATTCTGTGTTAATTGTCAATCCGAAAGTGGTTCCAACCAAAAATACCATTGAAAATCCGAATGAAATTTTAGACTTGGTTCGTCAAAATGAAGATGTTGTTTTAGCCTTTCCTCAAGTAAATACGCCCGTATTTTATAACAACGGAGAATCGCAGATTGCAGGAACGACTATTGGATTTCCGCCAATGGAAGGAAATCAGATGTACAAGATAGAGACATTTATGGTGCAAGGTTCCATTCAAAACTTGGAATTGAACAGAAGTGGAATTCTCATTGGAAGCGGCATTGCCGAGCGCATGAATTTGAATACTGGAGACAACCTGAATATCACTTCTTCCAAGGGAGTCAATTTGAATTTAACCGTCGTTGGAATTTTTCAAACTAATAATTCGAAGGAAGACAAGACCAAGTCTTATGTGAATGTGGCTGTTGCACAGCAATTGCTTCGGGAAGGAAATACCTATATCACAGACATCAACGTAAACGTTAAAGACCCTAATCAAGCTCCTGATATTGCGGCAGATTTATCTAAGCTAACAGGATACAAAGCAGAAGATTGGATAGCAGCGAATGCTTCTTATATGGCGGCTTCTAGAATGAGGAAGATTGTTATTACTTTCATTTCGTTCACGCTTTTGATCGTATCATGCTTCGGGATTTACAATATTCTTAACATGACTGTCTCTCAGAAGATTAACGATATTGCAATTTTGAAAGCCATCGGTTTCAACGGGAAAGACGTTGTTCGAATATTTGTTTATCAAGCCCTTACCATTGGAATGATTGGTGTGGCTTTAGGGGTGGGGTTCGCTATGATATTAGTAAACATATTGAGTCATGTATACATTGGCGGCGACATTGGGAATTTCCCTATTCGCTTTGAACCGTTCGTTTTCCTTAAGGGGATTTCAATTGGATTCGTCATTACATTTTTGGCTGGATATGTCCCTGCCCGAAAAGCGGCTAAAGTTGATCCTGTAAGTATATTCCGAAAATAATGATACTGGAAGTCAAGAAAATAGAGAAGTTTTTCCACGATCCGGTGGAGTTCAAAGTACTGAACGATATTTCATTTGGGGTGAAGAAAGGCGAGTTTTTGACTTTGGTTGGAAAGTCAGGGTGTGGAAAATCGACATTGTTGTATGTCCTTTCAACCATGGATACCGATTATAAAGGCGAGTTAATCATTGACGGAGAACATGTCAGTGGTTACGGACAAGATCGTTTAGCAGCCATTCGGAATGAAAAAATCGGATTTATCTTCCAATTTCACTATTTATTGGCCGATTTTACCTGTTTGAACAACATTATGATTCCAGCCTTGAAGTTGGGAAAACTGTCGAAAGAGGAAATTGAATTCAAGGCCATGGAGAAATTGCGAATGCTTGATATGGTTGACCAGGCGTTGAAGCCTGCCTCGAAATTATCGGGTGGACAGCAGCAGCGTATTGCCATTGCTCGAGCGCTAATCAATGATCCTTTGATTATAATGGGTGATGAGCCGACAGGCAATTTGGACAGTAAGAATACCCAAGTGGTTTTCGAGATTCTCCTGGAATTGGCGCATGAGAAAGGTCAAACCATAATTGCGGTAACGCACGACAATGATTTTGCCAAGGCAAGTGATCGGACGATTACGATGTCTGATGGACAAATTGTCTAAAAGTGGTTCAGTAATTGAAACGATATTGAAATGAGAGTCGCTTTCACCGTTATTTCTATCGTTTTATTGAATTTTCAAGGCTTTTCTAAAGATTTTGGTCTAAAAACCACCAAAAACAAGCAAGATTCGCTTGATTTTTCAGATACGCTTTGGTTAAAGACGATAACTGGAGAGCAAACCAAGCATTTTCTATTGGTTACCGAGAATCCATATCTGTGGCCGAACACGCCACAGCAGAATTGCTACAAAGAATTTTATTTTAAGGTCGGAAGTGACAGTTTAGAAATCGCTCAAGCTTACACAGGAGATCCTCATTACATTGATAAATATCCGAGAGGAGTTTTACAAACAGGAATCATTTATTCATATTCGGTCCGTTTTCATTTTCAGAATCGTTATGGTCCTTATCACAAAGTGATGGGATTTAAGTTTACGAATGGCGAGTTCGGGTATTTCACTTTTAAGGGAGAGGTAAAATGATAGAGGGGCGAATAATCATTCGCCCGTATTATTAAGAGAAGTTAAGAAAAGTTAAGTGAATGTAAGAAATGGTAAAATTGGTTGAGAAAAGTTAAGAGAAGATAAGAAATGGGAAGATTGGTTGAGAAAAGTTAAGAGAGGTAAGAAATGGGAAGATTGGTTAAGAGAGGTTTAGCAAGAGAAAAAATAAGATGAATGGTTCCATATTGACTTCATAATCCACTTTACATAATGTAAATTATGAGTCTTTGGCAGTAGTAAAAATATGAATATCAGCACATTAAAAAACTCAGGATAACTTTAATCTAAATAAGTTTAATGTCCTTCTTCTGAATGCTTGCAACCAGGTGCATCTTTCTTACAACAGCCTTTTTCTTGAGCTGTTGTATCACTTTTACAGCAAGCGTCTGTTCCGTCGTGCTTGCATCCCGGCATGCAACTCGTTGTGCATTTTTGTGAATTCATGTATGAACATCCTTCATGACCATTCATGCCTGAACAACCTTCATGTCCGAACATTCCTTTACAAGATTCTTCTGATCCTTCAGCTGAACAACAACTTGAAATCTCCGGATGACGAATTTGACCACCGGTTAATCCAGCTTTTCCAATTAGTATTATTGCGATAATTCCGATGAAAACCACTAGAATTTCTGCCTTTTTTGTGTGTTTATGACCTTTTCTGTTGCCAATTAGCGCTAAACCTGCAAATACACCTGTGGCAATACATGGCCAAAAAGCCAATTCAGCAGCTTCTTCGTGTTCGTGAATTAGATCTTCACTCACACAGTATTTCCCTTCATTTTCTTCAAGAAAATGCTCTGAAGCACCGCCAGAATACATGGTCGGATAACTCGAGAACCCAGCAATCATGGTAATCCACAATCCAACCGACGAAATGATCTGTTTTTTACTAAAAAGACCAAAAATAACCACCAAAATACCGATAATTAGTCCAATTATTGGCAAATGGTTGATTAAAAGATGGATATGCGGTGCGTTCATATTTAGTTTATTGTTATATCTAACTCAATTTACCTTAAGCTATGATTTTTAATTATTTAACACGCTTCACTTAAATCTAAAATAAAGAAGGTTGAATCGCTTCAGTCCCGTCTTCATTTAAGGTTGTAGTCGTCTGCGGACGAGTTGCCAAAATAGCCTCATTGGCTTCTTGTTCTCGTTCTGCATCTGGTTCAAGTAAATCAACCGAAAGGATTGGATACGTTGAAAGACGATTTCCTATAGCCTTTATTCCCTTCACAGCGATAAAGTCTGGAAGGTTAACGGTCTCATCCATTTTATTCTGTGCCTGCTTAAATTTCTTATTGAAACGTATGTAGACATTCGGGAAATGGTTCGTCGTTGCTACCGCCAATTTCGATTTAGGGTGCTCGGTAATAAATCGAACCAACCCTTTGCTTGGTTCAATAAGGAATCGCTTCACCATCCAAGTTTCTTTTTCTCCATCGAAATAAACCGAACTCATTGGTTTCTCTGGCAACCATTTTTCAACGGTTATCATGTTGTCTGGAAAATGAACACTTAAATCTGGTGCAATTAACTGATAGTCTCCCGAAGATTGTATGACAAGTATCTTATCCTCAGGACCGAAATCTCCTAGGAATCTTCCGCGACCTTCGTCATTGAGTCGTTGCACACTTTCGTCGATCCAAATCTTACGAGCACTCAAAGTAGATACTCCAGCCGATTTCAATTCAACCTTTTTAACGGGGTACTTCGTTGCAACATTTCCTTGAGCGTCGCGACCTTTAACGGCCAATTCAGAGAAGTCGACGTCGAACTTCAATTTCTTCAGTCGCTCAAGAGCTCTTAAGTTGACGGTAACAACTTCAGCTTCTCCGTTCGGGTTAGCACTGAAATAGAGAACCTCACTTCCAGGAGTTCCTTTGGTAAGGTCGTATTCTTTGTCGCGGGTAATGGAAGTAACAGCGAAACGCTTCATGTTGGCTCCGCCATTCTTACCGTCGCGATACATCAAATTATAAATAGTGCGACGGTCATCTTTCTTCCAAACGGCAATGTGAATGATGTCCTTTCCGAAGAAGGCTTTCTGTTGAACTTTCGAAACCATCATTTTTCCGTCTCTACGGAAAACGATGATATCGTCGATATCTGAACATTCGCAAACGAATTCACCTTCGTCGCGTTTCAATCCAATTCCAGCGAAACCTTCAGCCAAATTCACAGAAAGCTTGGCATTGGCGATTGCTACTGCAGCCGCCTGAACCGTATCGAAGGTTCTAATCTCCGTTCTACGCTCTCTACCTTTTCCGTATTTCGATTTTAAATCTTTGAAATAAGCAATGGCAGTATCCGTCAAGTGATTCAACTTTTCTTTCACCTCATCGATTTCACCTTCCAATCTTGAAATGAAATCATCTGCCTTCTTACTATCGAATTTCGAAATTCGTTTAATCTTGATTTCAGTTAAGCGTGCCACATCTTCATCGGTCACCGCACGCAAGAATTTCTTCGTATGTGGCTTTAATCCTTTGTGAATCGCCGCAATGATATCGTCCCAAGTTTCGCATTCC
>JBILTL010000017.1:0-25563 GCA_044371535.1 Flavobacteriales bacterium
CGTGGCAATCGGGAGTTGTTGGTTTAAACTACTCGGGACTGACACAAGGAAATTACGACGTCTCTGTAACAGATTCATTAGGATGTGCTGCAGATACCATGTTCACTGTTTTGTACGATTTTGTTGAAGAAGAAAAATCTTCGGCAGAATTTATTGTCGATTGGAAGGAAGGGGTGTTAAATTACAGAGGCTCGGAATTGATATTTGATATTGAAATATTCAACAGCATTGGACAATTGATTTACACGAAATCTGCACTGGGACCGAATGAGTCTATTCGATTGAATATGGCACCCCAAACGCTTTATATTTCGTCTTCGAAAGGAAATTCGCGAACGAAGGTTGTGTTGAGGTAAGGCAACCAATTTTTTCTTCTTCGTCTTTTTAGTACCTTAACTAAAACTTTTAACAGATGTCGAATTTAGCATTAGGCCTAATTTGCTCTTAGTGCGAAAAGCACCGCAGAAAATTTCCGTGGTGCTTTTTTTTTGTTAAGGTTGCTTTTTGTTCTAACCTTAAATAATCTTTTACTATGAACTGGACACTTCACAAAGACGGTCTTCATTACGATGGTTCTGAGACCTTGCATCATGTATTTGTTTACGACGCTGTAGGAAGATTACTTCACAGAGAACAGATTATGGCCGGACATACGACCATTCCAATGGATGCTTCGGGTCCTGTATTTATTCTCTCTCACGAAGGCAATTGGAAGTCTTCGGTTTACACCGAATGAACATTCGGTTGAGTCAAGTGGAAAAGCGCGACACCTCCGCTAACCGCCACATTCAAGCTGTGCTTCGTGCCGTGTTGTTCAATTTCAAGAGAGCCGGTAACGAGATTGAGCACAGCTTCATCTACACCATTCACTTCATTGCCCAAAACCAAGGCAATGGGTTTCTGCGAGTGAAAGGTGTGAAGTGCAACACTGTTATGCGTCTGCTCCAACGCCCACACTTCGTGTGTACCCTGTATCTCCATAACCGCCTCGGCAGTGTTGCTGAAATGCTTCCAGCTAACCGATTCCGTTGAACCCAAGGCTGTCTTCAAAATTTCGCGGTGAGGAGGAATCGGAGTAATTCCGCAACAGTAAATCGCTTCAATGCGAAACGCATCGGCACTGCGGAATAGACTTCCGACATTCAACGCACTGCGGAAGTTATCCAGTATCAAGACAATCGGAAATTTTTCAGCTTGCTGAAATTCTTCAGCGTTCAAACGCTGAAGTTCATCCATACTTTTCTTCTCGAAACTCATTCAACCGTGATGTAAAATGGAAGACGAGTCTGAATTTTTCCGCCGTTACTCAATTGACGAATGTCTTGGTAGTTTTTGAATCGACTTCCCAGTAAACGAGAAAGAACAGCATCTTCCGATTTTCCAGAAATGTCATTGATGAATTCTTCCAACGGATCAAGCATCTCAGGCAATTCAAGAACGGCATTCGCATTCACGCCAGCCTTCGCTGCAGCATAGGCAATCGCCTCGCGCAATCCGCCAAGTTCGTCTACGAGACCAATGTTCAAAGCATCTTCGCCGCTCCAAACACGTCCTTGACCAATGCTGTCGACGTAATTTTGAGAGATGTTTCTTCCTTTCGCAACTTTACTCGTGAAGTCCTTGTAAATGTTACTCACCATGTCTTGCATAGCGCGTTTTTGAACGGTGTCCAATGGTGCTGTCAACGTCATCATGTTCGCATGCTCATGCGTCTTGTAAGCGTCGAAAGTGATGCCCAACTTATGATCTAAGAAATTCTGCAGGTTCGGAATAATTCCAAATACACCAATAGATCCTGTAATCGTATTCGGCTGTGCGAAGATGCGATCAGCACCGCAAGCAATGTAATAACCGCCAGAAGCCGCATAATCGCCCATGCTCACCACAAACACTTTTCCGCTTTGCTTGATCAATTCAGCTTCCCTCCAAATCACATCACTCGCTAAAGCACTTCCTCCTGGAGAGTTCACACGCAATACCACCGCCTTAATGCCTTCGTCCAAACGCGCATCGCGCAACGCTTGTGCAATCCGATCACTTCCAATCGTTTCATCGTCGCCCTTTCCACTTTCAATTCCACCAATGGCATACACCACGGCCACTTCAGCCACATCAGAGGCTTTTTCTTCCAACTTCACAACTTCCAAATAACGATCGTATGAAATGACTTCATCTTCTAATTTCTTGTCGTTTTCGAGCTTGCCTTTGTCTTTCAATCGGGCCGACATTTTTGCAGCAAGCTCATCAGGATAAATCAACCCGTCTAATAACTTCGATTCAAGCAAGGCATTGTTGTTAATGAAGCGCAACGTTGTTGCTGCAGCATTTAATTCTTCAACGGATGTTCCGCGTTGAGCAGAAATTTTTTCGCACATCACCTTCCAAATATCATCGATGAACGTTGCCATTTGCAAACGGTTTTCATCTGACATGTGATCATAGATGAAAGGTTCAACGGCGCTTTTGAATTTGTTGTTCGGACCGCGAATCACTTGCGCTTCAATTTCCAATTGATCCAATAACTTTTTGTAGAACATCACTTCCGCATTCAGACCGTGCCAATCGAAAGTTCCTGTCGGATACATGTACACCTCATTCGCTGCACTCGCCACGAAGTAACCCGCTTGCGAATAACCTTCGCTGTAAGCAATGACCCATTTACCGGAAGATTTGAAGTCAAGAATTGCGTTGTGCATTTCCAACAACATAGCAGGAGCCGCTTGAATTGCACCGATATTTAAATACACGCCTTCAATGCGTTCGTCGGTTTTTGCGAAACGCAATACGCGCTCTAAATCGCGCAGAGCAATGCGGTCCTCAGCTCCGTCTAGGTCGAAGGTAGGGGTGTCGAGTCCTCTTTCAGTAAATGAATTTTCCAATTTAATTTTTAAAATGGATTCATTTTCTATGGAAACATCTTCAGAAGAAGTCAAAGCGCCAATGATAGCAGCAATGACAGCTACAGTTAGAAGCGTTCCAATGATTGAAGCAATGATATTACCAACGAGCGTGGCCCAAACGGTTTTCCAAAAAGTCATAATAAGTAATTTGAATTAAGACGCTAATGCGCGCTCAAAGTTACGCAGGTGAGTTGTATTTTCGCTCTATGGAAAAAATGAATCGCGTACTGCTGAGCATTGGTGGAAATGAAGGCGACAGAGAAGCAAATTTGGAAGAAGCGCGTATGTTTATTTCGTTCAACATGGGCGATATTGTAACGGTTTCTGAAGTGATCGAAACAGAAGCTTGGGGCATGCCCGAAGGCACAGAGCCGTTTTTAAATCAACTGTTAGAAATTCAAACGCCACTCACACTCGAGAAGCTGCATGCTGAAATTGTTGAGTTGGAAGAGTATTACGGAAGAACCCGCAAAGAAGGCGTTTACCTAGATCGCGAGATGGATGTAGATGTGATCTTTTTCAACGATGAAATTGTGCGTGAAGGACACATTCAAGTGCCGCACGAGCGCATGCATTTGCGTGAATTTATTTTGAAACCACTTGCGGCTACTTGGCCGGAATGGATGCATCCGGAAATGAAAATGAATGCTGCGCAATTGCTTGCTGAATTGAATAAGAAGGAAGATTGAACAATTACACCGTCATAGAGGGCATTATTGGCGCGGGTAAAACAACGCTTGCGCATTTGTTGTCGGAACAGCACAATGCCCAATTGGTGTTGGAAGAATTTGCAGACAATGCGTTTCTTCCGAAGTTTTACGAAGAGCCCAAGCGCTATGCTTTCCCTTTGGAATTGAGTTTTCTTTCGGAACGTTTCGCGCAATTGAAAAGTGTTTTTCAATCGCCCGATTTGTTTCAACCCAAAGTAATCGCTGATTATTTTTTACCGAAGTGTCAGGTGTTCGCGAAGAATAATTTAGAGGAAGACGAGTACAAATTGTTTTTGCGCTTGTATGAGATCATGGAGAATTCTCTTCCGCAACCTGACTTGTTGGTTTACTTGTACCTTTCGCCAGAACAGGCCTTGCAAAACATAAAGAAGCGCGGACGTTCTTACGAGCAAAACATTACAGTCGAGTATTTAGAGAATATTCAACAGCAGTATTTGTCGTTCATACAACAACATCCCGAGTTAACGGTGCTCTTGATTTCGAGCGACAAGCTCGATTTTGTAGAACGAAAAGAAGATTTAGATTTTTTGAATGAAGCAATTTCGAAGAGCTACGCACCAGGAATACACCGAGTGGAACCTTAAGTCGAGGATTACTTATTCAGAACTTCCGCCATTTTAGCGCCAATCTCAGCTGGTGAATCTACTACGTGAATGCCACATTCGCGCATGATACGCTTTTTAGCAGAAGCACTTTCGTTTTCTCCAGATACAATTGCACCGGCGTGTCCCATTGTTCTTCCTTTCGGAGCGGTTTCACCTGCGATGAAACCTACAACAGGCTTAGTGCCGTGTTCTTTGATCCACATAGCAGCCTTCGGCTCTAATTCACCACCGATTTCACCAATCATAATGATACCGTGCGTTTCAGGGTCGTTCATTAACAATTGAACAGCTTCTAATGTAGTAGTTCCAATGATTGGGTCACCACCGATTCCGATAGCTGTCGTTACTCCCAAACCTGCTTTTGCAACTTGGTCAGCAGCTTCGTAAGTCAATGTTCCTGATTTAGAAACGATACCCACATTTCCTTTTTTGAAAACGAAACCAGGCATGATACCCACTTTCGCTTCGCCTGCCGTAATGATACCTGGGCAGTTAGGGCCTATTAAAGTCGCACCACGATCGGTAGCGTAGATTTTTGCTTTCACCATGTCTGCAACTGGAATACCTTCCGTAATTGTAACAATTACTTTAATACCTGCAGCAGCAGCTTCCATGATAGCGTCAGCAGCAAATGCTGGTGGAACGAAAATGATAGTCACATCAGCGCCTGTTGCTTTAACAGCGTCGGCTACTGTGTTGAACACCGGACGGTCGAGGTGCATTTGTCCACCTTTGTTCGGTGTAACACCACCAACAACGTTGGTTCCGTATTCAATCATTTGTGTTGCGTGGAATGTTCCTTCACTTCCAGTGAATCCTTGAACAATTACTTTCGAATCTTTGCTTACTAAAACGCCCATGAGGTAATATTTTTTGCTCGGGCGAAATTAGTCATAATTTGGAAAGATTAGTCGTTCTATTGCGGATTGTTTCTCATTTTTGCAGAACATGAATGCAATTTCAAGAGAAGAGACCATTTGCGCCCTTTCTACACCGCAAGGAGTAGGCGGTATTGCGGTGGTTCGCGTAAGCGGAAAGGCGGCCTGGGAAATAGTGGGTAAACTGTTTTCGAAGCCCCTTCAACCCGAACAAAAACGCAAAGCGCTTTTCGGATGTGTGTATGACGGGAAGGAAATTTTAGATGAAGTGGTAGTGACCTTGTTTCAAGGTCCGCATAGCTTCACGGGGGAAGACGTGGTTGAAATTGCTTGTCACGGTTCGCGCTATGTGCAACAGCGCATGCTGCAATTGCTGCAGGAAAACGGCTGTCGCATGGCCACGGCGGGCGAGTACACCATGCGTGCGTACTTGAACGGAAGAATGGATTTGAGCAGGGCAGAGGCAGTCGGAGATGTGATCGCTTCTGAGAGTGCTGCGGCGCACAAGCAGGCGGTTCATCAAATGCGCGGAGGATTTTCGAAGGAGATTGAATCGTTGCGTGAACGCTTGATTCATTTCTCTTCTTTGTTGGAATTGGAATTGGATTTTTCGGAAGAAGATGTCGAGTTTGCCGATCGCACGCAGTTGTTGAATTTATTGAATGAAATTTTGAAAGTGGTTGTTCAGTTGCGCGATAGTTTTCAATTGGGGAATGCCATTAAGAACGGTGTTCCGGTTGCCATTGTTGGTGCGCCTAATGCGGGGAAGTCGACCTTATTGAATGCCCTATTGAATGAAGAGCGCGCGATTGTGAGCGACATTGCGGGAACCACGCGCGATACGGTGGAGGAGGTGTTGAATGTGGAAGGGATTCAGTTTCGATTTATCGATACGGCTGGAATTCGCGAGACGACGGATACGATAGAGCAGTTGGGAATAGCGCGCAGCATGGAGAAAGTAGGATTGGCGCAGTTGGTTTTGTTGTTGGTAGATGTGTCGAACACTTCTCAAGCGACATTGAATGAAATGTTAGCCTCTATTCACGCGAAGGCTCGCACAGATGCGCGCGTGTTGGTGGTCTTCAATAAAATAGATGCCAATCCGAATTTCGAATTGAAGGTAGAAGGAAGCAGTTTGAATATCTCGGCGAAGTCGGGTGAAGGCATAGAAGGCTTGCGCAGTTGGTTGGTGGAAAGCTTTGCTCCGTTGTTGAATGAAAGCGACACGGTGGTTACGAATGCTCGTCATTTCGAATCGTTGCGACTTGCATCTCTATCGCTCGAAGAAGTTTTAAACGGCATGACCCTCGGCGTCCCATCCGACCTTCTCACCGTAGACATCCGCAAGACCTTGTATCATCTTTCTGAGATCACGGGGAGTATCTCGGCGGATGATATTTTGCATTCGATTTTTGGGAAGTTTTGTATTGGGAAGTAGGCAGAATTCCCTTTAGGTAATATTTTAAGAAACGTTATGATGTTGTTTATTATCCAAAATTGATTTGCGTTTACGGATATTAATCAACGTTTTTATGAATTCGAAGAAGCCATAGGTTCGGGTTTTAGTTTTCTTACAATGACATTTTTGAATTAAGTGAATCCTTACCGAATCAAATAATTTCTCTTCTTCTGGTACATCATCAAATATCCCCTCTTGTTCGCTTCTGATAAAAAGGAACGACCAATCAATGTTTCAATTAGTTGATGTTTCTCTAAATAGGGAAGCATGATTTTTTCAATGCGATTTTCGGATACGCCTATGCGTCTAGCGAATTCAGCGAAATCGTCTTTGCAGGGATGATTGTTTTTCTTGTATTCCTCGCTTTTGAAATTGTCAGCAAATAGCCCGTGGTCGAGTGCAAAATCAGAATCGTCGACATGTATTTTAGTATTCAGTAAATCGTATATCGGACTTAAGAGATAATCTCCCTTCGAGGATTCGAGCAACGAGAAGTTTTTCAAGTGCGCATCGCCATTCGAAAACAAAAAGTTGAATAACACAACGGAGAAATATTTCTCAATTTCAACGCGCCAAGCCGAAACGTGTTTTTGAATCAGCAGCCCAGCTTCCTCATAACTAAATTCATATTTGAAATTAGGTCCTGCATTGTCATTCGTTCTTCCGGCCAATGTTGCGAAATCTTCCTTCCCCCATTTACTGCCGTCGTCTTTTACATCAAAACGTTTGGTAATGTATGCAGGAGAGCCGTTCTTAAAAAAAATCATTGCGTTTTCTGCAGTATTAATGCCATACACTTGCTTAGCTATTTGCATAGTCAGATGTTCATTAGCCGGAACCTGATCGACCTTTTTTAAATCTCGAGGAATGGGCTTCAAGATATAAGTCCCCTGTTCTCCTTCATGCGTTAAACGCAGCACATTCTTCTCTAACACAAAACTCAATTTTTCTTGTACGCCCGAGATTGAAATGCGCTTACGGTTTTCCATAAACTGTTCAGCAACATCTTCGTTTTGCTGCGGCTGATCGTAAGGCAAAACATGACTTACTTTTTTTCCATTGAATAGATTGCGAAGACATCCAGGACTGTAGGAAGAAAAATCTTCTGATAAAGTTCCTGGACAATATTTTAGTTCGTGAATGTTCATTTTGTAGCAATTGGTTTTACGGTAACAGCACCAATGGTATCGTATTGAGCCGTAGCTGCGAGCAGGCCGAAATTGTCGTTCTCGTCTATCCTCAACTGTAAGCTTTGCAGTTTTCTATTCACGCCCTCACTGAGCATGTTGAAGAAAAAGGGAAACAAGTATTCACTGGTGTATTCCTTTTGTGATTTGGGCAGGGTTAGGCTGACAGCAGGTTTGTTTTCATCTAAAAAATATTGATCTTCATATCTGAAAACATAGTGTTTGCGATTTTCTTCAATGAGCAATCCAGCCAAAATTCCTGATCGGTATATTTGTAATGTACGCATTCAATTAAGGTTTCTTTTTTACTTGAAAGGTCAACTCCATTCCTAGTACGTCGGCCAATTTATTCAGTACGTCAATAGAAGGATTTCCCATTCCGTTTTCCAATTTGTACAATGTATTTATGCTTATTTGAGCTAAATCAGCGAGATGAGGTTGGGTTATTCCCAGTTCCTTACGCCTGATTTTTATGGCTTCACCGAAGTTTGATACTAACATTGTAATGTGATTTGAAAGTCAAAAGTATGAATTTCAATTAAAAAAAACAAGGTAAACACATTTTAATGTGATATTGAGGTGAATGTTGTGAAGTGTATCGGTGAAGGCAAGAGAATCCACATTTTAGTGTGTTTTTTAATTCGTCAGGGTATAGAACTTCCTGTTTAACAACGGCTAATCAATTTCTCATTACATTTAGACATGAGATATGTAGTCCTTTTCCTTCTATTGCCGTTTGTATCACTCGGACAGCAAACCATTAACGAAACCATGCTGCACGATGGTATTACACGCAGTTACACCATTTACGTTCCTGATAGTTATTCTCCTGGAACTCCAGCCCCAGTGGTGTTGAATTTTCACGGTTATACCAGCTCTGCCTTTGAACAATTTTATTACGGTGATTTTCGTGCAATAGCCGATACCGCTGGTTTTCTGATCGTAGCCCCTATGGGAACGCTTGACGCCACAGGAGTGACGTATTGGAATTCAGGGTGGGGTGGAACAGTCGACGATATTGGTTTCACAAGCGCATTAATCGACGAGATTGCAACAACTTATTCCGTGAATTTAGATCGTGTATACAGCACCGGTATGTCAAACGGCGGATTCATGAGTTACACCCTGGCGTGCTCACTCAGTGATCGCATTGCTGCCATTGCTTCGGTGACCGGATCTATGAATGTAGGACAAGATCAAACCTGCAATGCTACACATCCAACTCCCGTTATGGAAATTCACGGTACAGCAGATGCCACTGTTCCTTACGATGGACAAACGTTTATGGAAGCCATTCCAAATGTATTGTCGTATTGGGTGAACTTCAACAATTGCAATGCAACTCCAGTGGTTACAGATGTTCCCAATACAAATCTAACCGACGGATGCACTGCCGTTCATTACTTCTACGATGGAGGTGCTACTGGTGTTGATGTTGAACATTACAAGATTATCGATGGCGGACATACATGGCCGGGTTCAGTCTTTACCATCGGCGTTACAAACAACGACTTCAATGCTTCAAAAAAAATATGGCAGTTCTTCCTTCAATACGACATTAACGGAAGAATACAAGCCAATTCTGTAGCAGATGTGAATGCTGATGAGATTTCAATTTACCCAAATCCAACTTCAGATAAAATTGCGATACAAGGATTTTCTCAAAAGTTAACGGCGGCAAATTGCAGTTTATATTCTGTGGAAGGAAAACAGTTCAACATAGAGGTTCTAGAGAACAACAGACTTGAAACAAGCAATTTGGAAAGCGGAGTGTACTTTGTTCGAATTTCAACCCAAGAAGGCGCTTCTACTGTTCAATTTGTAAAAGTGTAATTCCTTCCAATTACCGAAACAAAGTAACCTGACCCATTCGTTTCTTCTCAATGAGTCCCTCAGACGGAGAGGCGATTTGCGCTTTTAAGATCCACGTGTATGCGTCGTTTTGCGCTGCGTAAGTCGACTTCTCTTTCGCTACACCAGTCCACTTTTCGTAAGGATTGTTCGTGCTGAAAATCTCGACTCCCCAGCGATTGAAAATACGGAATTCATAAGACGCTATTTCACATTCGAAAACAGGAGCGAAGTAGTCGTTCGCCCCATCGTCGTTCGGACTGAAACTATTCGGCACAAAAATATCACAGAAGTATTGAGTGGTATCTGTTGGGTCAACAGGAGGGTCAACGGGAGGATCCACAGGACATTCAAAAACATTCACAGTGTCGCTGACACTTCCGCAGGCCCATTCAACATCTACGAAATACTGTCCGGGAGCTGTTACATTCAATGTGCTTGAAGAATTGCTGATATTCCACAAATAAGAAAGTGCACCCGAGGTTGTCGCATTCAATGTTACTGGACCGTCACACAATTCGGAGTCAGGACCCAGATCAACAACTGGAGGAGGGACCGTGGCTCCTTCAAGAATAAAATTATCGATGAACAAATAGGAAAGCGAAACAAAGTCTTGCACGCCATACATGATTCGGGTTTGATTCGCATCGGACAAGAAGTTTCCAAATGTTAATTGGGTATAGGCCTGATCGGCGATGAAAGTGTATGTGAACGTTTGCCAAACTTGCGATGAGAATACTCCAGGCACTGAGAATAGATTTCCGGTTGGAGCAATCAATCCGTTTGTTCCCACGGGCTGAAGTACAACTCCCGTAGAAAGCAACACGCCCCAACCATCGGTATACATACCTCCAACTTGCGGAACGCCGTTGTTCATGGAAAAGGAAAGTGTGTATTCATTTCCAACCACCAAAGGACTCGTTAACGCAATGGAAATGTATTCGCGCGCATTCGGAAGGAACGATAAATTTCCACCAATGCCCATTACCGCATTCCCTTCAAACGGAAGTAAATCGGCAAAGTAGTTTACTGGAAGTGATGAAAGTGAACCAACGCCTTGAAGATGAAAATAATCGGGAGTTCCGTTGTTTGAATTGCAATCGCTGCTGGTTGCAGCGTTCGTCCATCCGTTTGCCAAGGCCCATGAACAATCGTCTGTGGGAATACCAGCGTTCTCTTCGAAACCGCCATTCGGAACCAACGACGGACATTGTCCGAAGGTGGTCGATTTAAATTGAATTAGCATTAAAACGGTCGCGAGTGCAAATCGAAACTTCATGGCTCTTTACTTCTGTTCAACCTCCAAACAACACTTGCTGCATTATGTTCTTAACGTCGAGGAAATATTTCCGAAGTATTTTAGCCTAATGAATTTCATTCTCGCGCTCAAAGAAAAAAACGAAACGCTGTATTACTTCGGTTTGCTTTGTTTGGCTTTTTCAATTCTCTTTCTTGCATTGACTAAACTTTCAAGTACGCAGGTTTACAATGTGAGTGCCTGGTACAAGCCATTCAAATTTGCTTTTTCGACATTCCTTTTTGCTTGGGCAATGATTTGGTATTGCTCGTATTTGCCCGACTTCAACATTACGCGCTTTAACTGGGCCATTATTTTGTTGCTCGGATTCGAAATCGTTTACATAGCCATTCAAGCGGGAAGGGGACAGTTGTCGCACTACAATCAAACCTCTTCGTTTTATAGTTTTCTTTATGGGTGCATGGCAATGGCTGCAACGCTTGTGACGATTTACACAGCTTATGTGGGTTACTTATTCTGCATGAATGACTTCCCTGAATTGCCGAATTATTATTTGTGGGCGATTCGATTAGGAATATTCATTTTCGTAATCTTCTCGTTCGAAGGTTTTGTCATGGGTTCGCGCTTAACGCACACCATCGGTGGTCCAGACGGCGAGGCCGGAATTCCCTTGTTGAATTGGAGCACGAAATTCGGGGACCCGAGAATTGCTCACTTCATTGGAATGCACGCACTGCAAGTGATTCCCGTTGTTTCATTTTATTTATTGAAAAACACAAAAGCAACAATTATTCTCGCGTTGCTCTATTTTGCTTTGGCGGTGTTTACGTTGGTGCAGGCGCTGCAAGGGAGGTCGCTTTTTGGTAAGTGACGCTGCGCGCATTCGAACTTTTAGAAAGCTCAATTGTTCATTTGAAAAGATGAAGAAGTTGTGCAAGCAATAAATGTAGTTTGGTTGAAACGCGATTTGAGGTTCGTAGATCACGAGCCTCTTTTTCATGCGCAGGGAGCTGACTTGCCGTTTGTACTTCTTTACATCTTCGAGCCTTCGGTGATGAATCATCACGATTCAGATGTTCGCCATTGGCGGTTCGTGTATGAGTCGCTTCAAGATTTGAATCAACGACTGAAGCTCTTCAACAAACACATAGAGATCTTTCACGATGAGGCCATCCATGTGTTCGAGGATCTGACTTTGAACTTCAACATACAAACTGTTTTTTCTTCTCAGGAATCGGGAAACTTGCTGACGTATGAGCGCGATATAAACATTTCGGAATTCCTTCATTCCAAAAATATTCAATGGAATGAATTTCAAACCAACGGCGTTGTTCGAAGATTAAAATCTCGTCCGCTATGGCCGAAGATGTGGGAAGATACCATGCGAACGCCTTCGTTTAATGTTCAGTTAGATTCACTTCGCGTTTTTAATTTCAATTCGGAAATTCATTTTCAATCCAATCGAAATTCTTTTCCAACAGAAATCACCGAACGCAATCCGAATTTTCAACCCGGAGGAGAATCATGGGCTTGGAAGTACCTGAAGAATTTCATTGCCGAGCGAAGTGTCAATTACAGCAAACACATCAGTAGCCCTTCGCTTAGTCGGAAAGGCTGCAGTCGTCTTTCGCCTTACCTGGCTTATGGAAACATAAGCATGCGAGCGGTTTATCAGTATACCGTTCAACATTATCAGACTTCAACTAACAAGCGCGCGCTTTCGAATTTCATTTCACGCTTGCATTGGCATTGTCACTTCATTCAAAAATTTGAAACGGAATGTCGGTATGAAATAGAGAACATCAATCGCGCGTACAACGTTTTGGAAAAGCCGAAGAATGAAATGTACATAAAGGCCTGGCAGGAAGGAATGACGGGCGTTCCGCTGGTAGATGCGTGTATGCGATGTCTGAAGGAAACGGGCTATATCAACTTCCGTATGCGCGCGATGGTGGTTTCATTTTTCGTTTTCAATCTGTGGCAAGA
Organism: Flavobacteriales bacterium; assembly: GCA_044371535.1. Classification (GTDB taxonomy): domain Bacteria; phylum Bacteroidota; class Bacteroidia; order Flavobacteriales_D; family Sanyastnellaceae; genus CAIZGX01. Next base: position 12,856 of record JBILTL010000017.1, read on the forward strand.
CTGGCGCGAGCTTCATTTTTTAGCGCGCATGTTTCTCGATTACGAACCTGGAATTCACTATCCGCAAATTCAAATGCAAAGCGGAACCACGGGCATCAACACTATTCGTATTTACAATCCGATTACGAATTCGGAAAAGCACGATGCGAATGGAGAATTCATTATGCGTTGGATTCCTGAATTGCGAAACATTCCAGAATCCTTTATTCATGAGCCACACAAGCTTTCAGTGATAGAGCAAGAGATGTACGGATGTATAATAGGAAAGGACTATCCAATGCCCATTGTAGATGTGGAAGAAACCAGAAAGCACGCAAGCGAAATTGTGTGGAGCTTCAGAAAGAAAGATGAAGTGAAGGTGGAAGGAAAACGTATTTTGAAGAAGCATGTGAGTCGGAGGAGTTCGAAAAAGAAATAGAATAATATTAAACCTATTTTGTTAGGAATGTGCGCTCTATGCAGTTATTTTATTTAAAATAGCAACCAATCTTTGCTGAATGAAGTTTCATTCAATTGCCCTGTTGTTATTTCTTGTGCAGTCTTGTACCAATTCAAACTCGAATAGCCAAACCGCCGTGCAATCACTTCCCAAAGTCGAAATTCAGAAAGAATCTGAAGTGAAATTGAAAAAAGAGCCATTGCCGGTGAGACCTGAGTTGATAGATGTGCAAGCGGTGAATGCTGCGATAAAGGTTGATTTGAAATACACATATGCTGATAACTTCATTGGTGACACACTTTATTTTTTAATTCAGAAAGCATACTTGCAGAAAGATGTTGCGGTGAAATTGGGAGAGGCACAACGGATTTTAACCGCAATGAATCCGAATATGCACTTGTTGGTTTATGATGCCATTCGCCCAAGGGAAGTGCAAACTAGGATGTGGATCGCCCTAGATTCCATACCTGTTTCGCAACGTACAAGATTTGTTTCCAATCCGAAGAGTGGAAGTATTCATAACTACGGTGCTGCTGTAGATTTGACCATTTGTGATGCAAGCGGTGTTCCTTTGGATATGGGCGCAGGATTCGACGATATTCGCAAAATTGCTTATCCGTCTATGGAGAGACGTTATTTGCAATCTGGAGATTTAACACAAGCGCAAGTAAACAACAGAAATTTACTTCGCAGTGTCATGCGTAAAGCGGGATTTTCAGGTATTGATACGGAGTGGTGGCACTTCAATGCCTGTTCGCGTAAAACTGCACAAGCGAAATATAAAATCATGGAGACTGAAGCGGATATTTTTGTTTCGAATTAGATCTATTTTCCGAGTTGTTGTTTACTTGAGTTGAATGAACTAACTTGGTCGGATGATCAAAAAATCACTTTTATTATCTCTCCTAATAGGTGTTTGCTTTTTATCCTTTGGCCAGGATAAGCCATTTTCAGATGGTACTTATGAGTTCAGAATATTCGATAAGGAATATGAGAAATCAACCGCAGTTTGTAAGGTTACTATTACTGGAAATAAAATTCAAGCAAAGGTTATAGAAAATTTGCTTGATGACATTTATTCAAAAAATCAAATCGTTTACAAAGGAACCCTTAAAAAGATTGGTAAGTATTGGTATATAATCGAACCAGGGTCTTTGCCCGTTTCCGATCCGGATTTTGAATTTGCCTCAACTCGAATAGACTTCAACAGACGATTGATAATCCATTACTAAAAAAATAGCGACATGAAAAAACTGCTTTTGTTTTTATTCCTCCTTCCAATTTCAATTATTGCTCAAACTGAATTGATAATTCAAGGAGACGTTGTAAATATTCGCAAGGCGCCAAACGTTCAAGGTGAAGTGGTAGCCAAAGCGAAAAGATTCGAGCGTTTGACAGTGTTGCAACAAGCTTCGCAAGATTTGATCGGGGGTGTGACAGATTATTGGTATCGCGTTCAGACCTCTGCAGGGAAGGTTGGTTATGTTTTTGGTAGTTTCACATCATTGAAGTTAGAGGGACAGCGAACGGAAGATTTGTATTTTACGGAAATATCATTTGGTGATTGTTTTCATGTCATTTTTGGTGATCATGATTTCGGAATGGCTCGCAATTCGTTTGGTGTATATTCTGACTTGATAGATGAATACGATTCGGGGATTCCGAAATATGTCGGAAAGAAATTTAGAGTAACGTACAATGAGTTGTTCACCATGGCAAGTGAAGCTTGTAATCCAGAATTGCCTGAGGAGCTTGTAAAAACGGAGACAATCGTTAACTTAATTCTCTTGAATTAATTATACTTCAATTCGAATGAAAGATGTTTCGTGGCTTTCCAGGACGAGTTTGTTAATTGGCGATGAGAAGCTGAAGAAGCTTACTGAAAAGCATGTCATGGTTGTTGGAATGGGCGGTGTAGGCTCGTTTGCGGCTGAGTTTATTGCGCGATCGGGTATTGGGAAAATGACCATCATAGACGGAGACGTTGTGGATCCTACGAATCGAAATCGTCAACTTCCTGCATTGGCAACCAACCATGGCGAATCGAAGGTAGAGATCATGGCTGAACGCATTCGCGCCATTAATCCGGAAATAGAATTGAAGGTGGTGAAGGAATTTGTTAATCCGACTATGGTTGAAGAGCAATTGAAAAACCGTCCAGATTATATCATTGATGCCATCGATAGCATTACCCCGAAACTCACATTTATTCGATTGGCTTTTGAAAGTAAAATCCCATTGGTGAGTAGCATGGGTGCAGGGGCGAAATTAGACCCTACTAAACTTCAAGTTGTTGATATTTCAAAAACGTATAACTGTCCGTTCGCGCAACAAATAAGAAAGAATTTAAAATCGGGCGGCATTCGCAAAGGGGTGAAGGTGGTCTTCAGCCCTGAACTTCCAATTAAAGAAAGTCTCATGCTTACCGATGGAAAGAATTATAAGAAGTCGGCATACGGGACAATATCCTACATGCCGGCCACTTTCGGAAGCGTGGTAGCTTCTGTTGCAATCAGAGATTTAATGCAAGCTTAGTCGTACTTTGGCTTCTTGTCGCGCTTTTCAGCTTTCTTCTCTTTTGCTGTTTTAGTCGCAACTTTTTTCACTTCCTTTTTAACGTCTTTTCCTTTTCCCATGATGTGTTAGTTTAAGTGTTAACGAACCGAATTTAAGGTGAAATTTTTACTTCAACTCAAAATCTTTGAAATCGAATCCAGGGCTTACTTGACAACCCACTAGACAAAATTCGGAATATGCGGCCAATCGTGCGCCGAACCAAACGTTTGCAGGAACCACGTGCTGCAAAACTTCTCCATCCAAAAGGTCTTTGCCTAAACGAGTAATCACTTCATTTCCTTCGGCATCAAGCTCAATAATTTCCAAAGTCTGCCCGTCGTGGAAGTACCAAATCTCTTCGCTTTTGATGCGGTGCAGGGCAGAAGTTTGTCCTTTTTCAAGAAGAAAGAAAATGCTGGTGCAAATTGAACGCTCACCTTCAAACCCTTCGAATTGAAATGATTTTTCACTTCGGAAATTTTCTTTATAAAACCCACCTTCCGGGTGAGGAAGCATTTGTAGTTTATCTATGTATGTTTTTGCATTCATTGCCTAAAAGTATGAATAAAAAAAGGGAGTCCGAAGACTCCCAATTTTCCTACCTTATCTAACCTAATTATTCTTTGATGAAGTTTACACGAGCTCCGTTTTGAACGAAGATTGTGTACACACCACTTGCGAATTCTGAAGTGTTAACAACAGTTTGCTTTCCGTTTAATTTTCCTTGAGCAACTGTTTGTCCTGCTGCATTTACAACTTGGAATAACTCATTGTTGTTGTCTGAAGATTGAACAGTGATGTTGTTTGTACAAGGATTTGGGAACGCACTTACATTCAACGATTGTAGGCTTTCTACAGATGCTGGTGGAAGAAGAACAGCGTCGATAACGTGAACAACTCCGTTCCATGCGTTTAAGTCAGCTGCAACGATGTTTGCATTGTTGATCATAGCGCCGCCCATAGGCAACGTGATTGTAGCGTCATCTCCTTGCAACATGGTTACAACTTGTCCATCTACTAAATCAGCAGATCCAATGGTTTGACCTACAGCGTGGTACAATAAAACGTCTGTTAATGCAGCTGGGTTTGCTAATAACGCAGGAACAGTACCTGCTGGAAGAGCAGAGAAAGCATCGTCAACTGGTGCAAATACAGTAAAGAAGTACTCATCTTCTAATGTGGTTTGTAAGCCAGCTGCACCAATTGCAGTTTCTAGAATTGTATGTGATGGTGAACCAGCAATGATTTCCATTACGTTGTTCGCAATAATACCAGGAGCAATAACCGCGTCAATTACGTGAACAACTCCATTGTCTGTTACGATGTCTGCAACAGTAACTTGTGCGTGGTTGATGAAAACGCTTCCGTTGATGATTGAAACGTTAACATCGATTCCAGCTAATGTCGTGATATTCTGACCGTCGAATAAATCGGTAGACAATGCTTCCGATGGAACAACGTGGTATGTAAGAATGAAAGTCAACAAACCAGCTGGATCCGCAATCAAAGCGTCAATGATTGGTTGCGGTACTAAAGCGAACGCCGCATCGGTTGGTGCGAATACAGTGTATGAACCGGGGCTGTCAAGTGCGCCATCTAATCCAGCTAATCCTACAACTGCCTCAAGGGTAGTGTGATCAGGTGAACCCACGATCACATCCCAAATAGAGTTTTGAAGTTGTGGAGCTGGTGGCAATAGAACACCGTCTGTTACGTGCAAAATGCCATTACTAACTGCGATATCAGCTACAATCACTTGGTTTGTTCCATTGATGAAAACACCGTTGTTGATTGTTACCGTGATATCAGATCCGTTCAACATGGTAGCAGTTTGTCCGTCGAACAATTGTCCTGATGCAACAGCTGCACCGTCAAGGACATGGTAAAGTAAAATATCGGTCAATGCAGGAATGTCAGCTAAAAGAGCGTCTACAGTTCCAGCAGGCAAAGCAGCAAAAGCTGCGTCTGTTGGAGCGAATACAGTAATCGGGTCTAATGTTCCCAAAGCACCGTCAAGACCAGCGGCTATAACAGCTGCTTCAAGAATTGTGTGATCAGGTGAATTTTGAATAACGTCAAAAGCTGTTTGAGCTTTCGTTGTTGTAAACCCTAAAATCATTGATAGGGCAAATAGAATTTTTTTCATTTGTTTAATAATTTGTTATGAAGTTTAAACAGAACATAGAGGGTTTTGTTCAGGCTGAATTAAAAAAAAGTGACATTTGTCAGTATTGCTTGTTTTCAGTGAATTAGGAAAGTCATTTTTGTTCATCTCGTGGGAACAGGTCTTGGGTTGTATATTTGTAAGGAAGCAGCAACATTGATTCTTCGCCAATCGTAACGAAATTTATGAGTAAGCCACTAAACTTTGAAGTCGTTTCTGATTTACTTTCAAAATAATTATTCATCCAATTCAATTTAATAAATATGAAGAAATCCGTTAAAACAGGTTTGATAATCGGAGGGACCTCGCTCGTGTTAGGACTCGCAGCGTTGTTTTGGTATTTAGGTATGTCAAATAACAATCGACTTATTGCCAAGATTCCAAAAGATTCCGCTATGGTTTTTAAAGCGGACTTAAAATCGCTTGCAGACAAATCGGAATTCAAACAATGGAAAGATCTTTCGATGTTCGATGATTTGGGAAACGACGGTGAAATTTTTAGTGAGATGCTTGACAATCCTAAAAAATCAGGTGTGAATTTTCTTCAAAATGCCTACGGCTTTGTAGGCAAAGGTGAAAAGCCTTTCGGAGGGATTGTTTTCGGAATTAAAGACGATAAAGATTTCGAAGAGACCATTCGTAAAATGGACGGTGATTTTGAAATTCAAAAAGTAGATGGAGTCTATTCCGTTGAAGTGGATAAAGGAGACGTTGCTTTGGTCTGGGATAAACACGTCGCTTTAGTTTATTTCAATAACGGAAGTGATATTATGGAGAAGGCCAAGCAAGCTTTCGCCCAGGATGAAGACATGAGCATGCTAGAGAGTGATACCTACATGGAATACGAATCGTTAGATGCTGATCTTGGAATGTATATGAACGTGAAGAAGTTTCAGGAGTTGGCGAATGAAATGGGCGGACAATCGAGCGAACAGTTCAAGTACATGGAAAAGGCCGAAAGTTTTGGAATGACTGTAGTATTTGACGATCAGCAGATGCTTGTAGACGCAACGTATTATCCTGTTGAAGGTGCAACCGTTGAAGAAATTTCTATGATGAGAGAAGAGGGGGTTTCAGCGGATTTAATAAAACTGATCTCTCCTTCACAACCAAAAGGTTTCTATGCGGCGAATATGGATATCGGTAAGATCATAGACATGTACGCTTGGTTGAATGACGAAATGATGAAGGACGGTTTTTCTTTGGATGAGTTCAAAAATGGTCTAACCGGAGAAATGTCCTTGTCGTTGATCGACGTTAAAAACGTTCAAACCATTGTTGAAGTTGCTGACTATGATAGTTGGGATCCTGAATTGTATGATTACGATAATATGCCAATGAAAATGGATACCATGAATGTCTTAAAGCCAATCTATAAAATCAATTTAGGTGTTAAGGACAAGGCGAATATCGACAACTTAATAGCAAAGTTTGTTTCGAAAATGAATGAATCAGTTCAGGTGGAAGAAATGGTTGCTATTGAAGAATTAATGAAGTCAAGCTATGACTCTTACATAACGCCTTATGACAACTTAGTGGAAGAAATCGAAGAACCACAAGTAAAACGTTACCAGTACAACGGGCTTGAAGTTTTTGAAACAGATGATGTGAAACTTTTCTATAAGTATGATGGGAATTATTTATCCATTTCAAACGATGAGTCAGCATTTGCATCGCAGAATTTCACCTGGGACGACGAACTAGAAGAGATGCTCAATGAAAAGGCCGGTTCAGGTTATATGGATTTGAATTACAAGAACTATCCAGATATTGAAAGAGAGAACGCTAGAACAATAGAGGAAATGAAGGATTTATTGGTAATGATGAACGATATGAAGTTTTCTTCCGATGGAATGTCATTTCATTTCGAAATGAATTTCACAGATAGTCCCGATCACATTCTATGGAGAATGATGAAAACGATTGATTCAAAAGCTTCAGGAAGCAGAAATAACTACAATTAATTCGTGGAATAATTCACCACATCGATTTGTAAATTCCCATTAAGAGCTACAGTAATTTGTAGCTCTTTTTGTGAGGGATAAACCCCTGTTACTTTAAGATTATTCAGCAAACCTTTCAAATTAACGCCGGGCATTAACTCGCCATTTAACTGCTTTTCGATTTCTGTTTTAGCCGATTGAAGGGTAGGCGTAAGGTCCACATTGCAGGCGTTTTGAATGGTCTGGGTAAGTTTGGTTTGGAAAACATCAACGCCCGCATTCATGAGTACATGCTTTGATTTGCTGTCAATGTCAACAGCACTCACACTCATTTTATTGGTAGAAGGGTCAATGCTTGGCGTAAGGGCTAAAAAGAATTTACAATTCTTGTATTTCTTGAAACCCACCTTCATGTCGCACAAGACCTCTACTTGAATTTTTTGATTTCCAAGTCCTGAAAGCACAAGGTTTTTAACTGTGATGCTCTTCTTTTTATCGTCGCTTGCAAAAGTGCTTCCTGCAGCCATTTCATTCACTTTTGTTGAAAGACTTTCGTAGCTCGATTTAATGGGCATTTGAATTAGAAATCCTGAAGCCATTTCATTCTGAACGTTCAGCGGTGGAAGTGGAGGCACTATAGCATTTTCATTTTTGTCTAAACTCATTACAGGCGTTGCGTCAATACCCAAGTTTACTTGAAGAATATTTCCATATCCATACATAGGCCCCAATTTGAAATTCGAAGCGTTGAATGTCAAATAACCATATCCAGGAATTTCCATTTGACTGTTCAATTGCTTCCAGGCTTCATTCGCATAACTTTTGAAATCGAGAAGTAAGCACTGCTGATCAATGTACTTGCAAACATCTAGCAGAGCGGGTTTCATAGCTTTCATTATTTCCCCCGTCATGTCAATTTTCAGAAACGTCAATTCACAAGGATCCATGGGATTCAGTTTCGAGAGGGAAGTCGATGTAATCAGTTGATAGTTTTGATTCATTGAAAGGTTTGTTGAAAATTCAATTTCGACTCTCCGTTTCGTTTCGCTGCCACTTCCACAAGAAAAAGGGATACGGGGGTGAACACAATTTCCCCAAACACAACCGGTGCAATAGTTTCCTTCAATACCATACCAAGCTTTGGTTCCAACTACGAATTTATTTCCAACCACATAGCCGTTTAGGTTTTCACGAAAAACGTCATACTTGGCTTGTGGGCCATCGCAAGCCCCAAAGGAGGCGAAGTTCGGCCATTCTGGATTGCGGATAATTGGGGAAGAGGATTCGTTGGCGAATTTCAAGATAGGGTCAATGGAAATATTAACCGGAATGTTAATGTGCGAAACGCCTTGAGGTGGACCCACAGGTATTTCAATTTCTGTCATTTCCGGAAGGGGAGCAGTTATCTTACAAGACGAGAGGGCACTCGCTAAAACAGCAAGAAAAAGAATTGTATAATGTAGATTTTTGGAAATCATAGATTGTCGAATATTTCAGTACGAAATTACATTTGATTATGTCTTATTTTTGTTTCAAATTATTAACTATGAAATCACTTCGACTCATTCTTGTTTTATCGTTATTCGCATTCACGGGAAAAATGTTTTCTCAAGGAATGCCTATTTCAGTAATTGTATCCAATGCAGATTGTGCGGTTACAGTTGCAGGAACTTATTTAGACTCTACTACCGGCAATGCAGGTACGTTTCAATTGTTTGCTGCTGATCCAGCTGGATCTTCATTTATGGGGACAGTATCAATTAACGCATTCGGAGCAAATTATATCATTACAGTTTGTGCAACAGATTGCAATGGAGTGACCAATTGCGCAACGGGTCCAATGGTTCTTGGTGCAGTAACGACTTTCAACATTGACATGAGCAATGGTGGTGGAGTGACGGATAGTGACGGTGACGGATTCAATAGTTTCGCTGATTGCAATGATAGCGATGCTGCTATTAATCCTAACGCAACTGAAGTGTGTGATGGTGCTGACAATAACTGCGACGGTACTGTTGACGAAGGTTGCAACACCGGCGGATGTTCATTGGACATTGTGTTGGTTCCAGACTCATTGGACAACAGTCCCTTTGTAGTGTATATCTATTTGCCAGGAGTATTTGGCGGATCAATCGTTTGGGATTTCGGAGATGGTGGAGTTGCCACATCAACTTTTCCAACTTGGGTTTACTCAAACATCGGAACGTATACGGTTTGTGCAACTTATGTTGACGCTAGCGGATGCACTGCAACTGACTGTGTAACTTTCACAGTGAACGCAGATGGATCAACCACTCCAGGTGGAATTAACATGCAAGGTTTCACCTTGAACGTTGTTGGAACCATGCCAAGCCCGAATGCAGTTGCTGAAATTTCTTCAGCAAACGATTTCATGATTTTCCCAAATCCGGTTTCTGAATCAGCAACTATTCAATGGAACGCTTCAGCAACTGAGCAAGGAAGATTAGATATCTTCAATGCTCAAGGACAAATCGTTTCTACAGAGCGTTACAGCGTTTCTGCAGGCGCTCAACAAGTTCAGTTGAACACTCAGTCACTTTCTACGGGAATGTACATTGTTCGCAGTGTATCGAACGCAGGTGCTGTGCGTCAAACGACATTTGTAAAGTAATTCGATAGATTTATTTTATGTGGAAGGGTCGACCGTTGGTCGACCCTTTTTTGTTGTTGATGTTGAATGAGCGCCCAAATATTTTTATCCTTTACATAAACTGTCTAATTATTTTAGGGCAATCAAATAGAGTAAGTATTATCCACAGTTGAGTTAGAGCCTCATTAAATCCATATTGGATTAAATTCGACAGTAAGGTTATTCAATACAAAAAGAGCCGCATAAGCGGCTCTTTTAAGTTTTGAAGTAGGGAAGGTATTATGCTTCTTCTACAGAGGCATTGCGCTTTGCCATGATGTTCACCAAGTCTTCGCTGTTGCCTACTAACATTTTTTGGAATCGACGTCCACCAGAACCCGCTGGGATTGGGTGACCTACGATAACGTTTTCTTTCAGTCCGTTCAAGAAGTCTGTTTTTCCTTGTACAGCTGCTTCGTTCAATACTTTCGTAGTCTCTTGGAACGATGCTGCAGAGATCCATGAATCTGTTTGCAACGACGCTCTTGTGATACCTTGAAGAATAGGACGAGCAGTAGCTGTGATGGCTTCACGAGATTCCATAACCGCACGGTCTTTACGCTTCAACTCAGAGTTTTCAGTTCTGAATTGCAATGCTGTAATAACCTGACCAGCTAAGAACTTCTCAGAGTCTCCTGCTTCAGTAACAACAACCTTATCGAATAACAAGTCGTTTTCATCAATGAATTCTGCTTTGTCTACAGTGCTTCCTTGTAAGAAACGTGTATCACCAGCATCAAGAATTTCTACTTTGCGCATCATTTGACGAACAATAACTTCGAAATGCTTGTCATTGATTTTCACACCTTGCAGACGGTATACCTCTTGAATTTCATTCACCAAGTATTCTTGAACTGCAGTTGGTCCTTGAATGTCTAGGATATCTCCAGGAGAGATAGCGCCATCAGACAATTGCATACCAGCACGAACAAAGTCACCGTCTTGAACTAAGATGTGCTTAGCCAAGTTGATCAAATATTTCTTCTCTTCTCCAGTACGTGAGCGAAGGATAATCTCGCGGTTACCGCGTTTGATTTTTCCGTATTCTACGATACCGTCGATTTCCGCAACGTTAGCTGGGTTAGATGGGTTACGTGCTTCGAACAATTCGGTAACACGTGGAAGACCACCGGTGATGTCACCACCACGACCAGCCATACGAGGGATCTTAGCAAGAATACTACCCTTGGTAATCTTCACTCCGTTCTCGGTGTTCAAGTGAGCACCTACTGGAAGAGAGTATACCTTAACAACATCTTTACCGCGAACGACTTCAATGCTTGGGTTTTTCTTCTTGTCTTTCGTTTCAATAATAATCTTTTCAGAGAAACCTGTTTGCTCATCGACTTCAGTCTTGAAGGTAATTCCTTCTTCAATTGCGTCGAAGTTGATTGTTCCATCTTCTTCAGTGATGATAACACTGTTGAACGGATCGAATTCGCAAATCACGTCATTCTTCTTAACTATATCACCGCTGTTTACATGTAGAATCGAACCGTAAGGAAGATTCATTGTAGCCATAGTGATACCAGTTTTTTCGTCGTTGATTTTCAATTCAGCAGAACGAGCAACAACTACAGTAACTGTAACGTTGTTCTCTTTTCTTTCTACTGTACGAAGATCTTCGATTTCAACGATACCAGCGTATTTCGCTTTCAAGTCAGAATCAATAGCCGAACCAGACGCAGCACCACCCGTGTGGAACGTACGAAGAGTCAACTGTGTACCTGGCTCACCGATAGACTGTGCAGCGATAACTCCAACAGCCAATCCTTCTTGAACCAAACGAGCAGAGGCAAGGTCACGACCGTAACACTTCGCACAAACTCCACGTTTGCTTTCGCAGGTTAATACTGAACGAATTTCCACTTCTTCAATTCCAGCAGCTTCAATAGCATCTGCAATCTCTTCAGAAATTTCTTGAACTGCTTCAACAAGTAATTCGTTTGTTTCTGGGTGGTATACATCGTGAACTGAAGTTCTACCTAAGATACGATCGCGAAGACTTTCAACAACTTCATCAGATTTCTTCAATGCAGTTGTATTCAATCCGCGGAGTGTACCACAGTCAACTTCGTTAATAATTACGTCTTGAGCAACGTCAACTAGACGACGAGTTAAGTAACCCGCATCCGCCGTTTTCAGTGCCGTATCGGCCAAACCTTTACGAGCACCGTGGGTAGAAATGAAGTACTCTAAGATAGACAAACCTTCTTTAAAGTTTGCCAAGATCGGGTTCTCAATCATGTCTTGTCCACCTGCAGTAGCGTTCTTCTGTGGCTTAGCCATCAGACCACGCATACCCGCTAACTGACGAATTTGTTCTTTCGACCCACGAGCTCCAGAATCATACATCATGTAAATGCTGTTGAATCCTTGTTGGTCTGTTTTCAAACGATCCATAAGGATGTTTGTCAAACGCGAGTTCGTGTTCGTCCAGATATCAATGATTTGGTTGTAACGTTCGTTGTTGGTAATAAGACCCATGTTATAGTTCTCAAATACCTCAGCAACTTTATTTGTCGCTTCACCAACTAGTTTTTCCTTCTCGTTAGGAACAACAACGTCTGTCAACTTAAATGACAATCCACCCTTGAAAGCCCAATAGTATCCAAGATCTTTCATGTCATCTAAGAACTTCGCAGCACGCGCAATACCAACAATCTTAAGAATGTTTCCGATGATATCACGTAAAGCTTTCTTCGTAAGAAGTTGATTAATGAATCCAACTTCTGGTGGAACAATTGCATTGAATAATACACGTCCTGCCGTAGTCTCAATAATACTTGGCTCGTCATTCATATCGTACCAACGTACTTTAATGAATGCGTGTAAGTCTAATTGTCCTTCGTTGAAGGCGATAATAACTTCTTCTTTCGAATAGTAAGTTCTTCCTTCACCACGACAAGGTTTCTCGTCAGTACCCTCACGGCCTTTAGTAATGTAATAAAGACCC
>JBILTL010000108.1:0-7508 GCA_044371535.1 Flavobacteriales bacterium
GCTTTCGTTAATGAGCGGTCTTGCGCCTCCTACCGGTTATTCTTATGCATACCCAAGTGACTGTCCGCACGGATTGCTTTGCGAACATGACTACAACGTTGCATTGGAACGCGCAAGAAAAGAAGGGAAACCATTGTTCGTCGATTTCACAGGACACGCATGCGTGAACTGTAGAAAAATGGAAGAGCACGTTTGGCCTCAAGTTTTAGACTTACTTCAAAATGAATTTATTGTTGTTAGTCTTTATGTGGATGACAAACAAGAACTTCCAGCTGAATTGAAAGAAACCGTTGTGACTAAATGGGCAGGAATAGAAAAGGAAATTGAGACATACGGCGATTTATGGTCAGCCTTTGAAATTGAGACATTCAACAACAACTCTCAACCGATGTATGCCATCATTGACCCAATGACCGAAGGAAGAGAAGAATTGATGAATCCGATTAAAAGCGGTATTGTTGAAGCTACTGAATTCCGCGCGTGGTTGGAAGAAGGCTTGAAAGCTTTCAACAATAAGTAAGGGGTAACGTTGGTAACCCATTCTTGACCTGACCGAAACTTTTTCGTTTCTTCGTAAGGAATGAAAAAAGGACTTTTACTTTTCTTGGCAATGTGTTTTTCTTTTGTGCTTCAAGCGCAGAAAACAGTTGTGTATGGAACTGTAATTGATGCGGTGTCGAAACAAACCGTTCCTTTTGCACCTGTCTATTTCGTTGGAACAAAGTCAGGAACCACTTCCGACGAAAACGGAAAATACAGAATTGAAACTTACTATTCGAGCGATACCCTCCGCTGCAAAGGAATGGGCTATGCGCAGCAGTCTTTCTATGTGAAGCAAGGAACTACCAAGGAAGTAAACTTCGCGCTAGTAGATGAAAATACCACGAGCGTAGTTGTCATTCGTCCGAAAGATGAACCCAATCCGGCGATTGCCCTGATGAAAAAGGTCATTGCAAATAAGAAAATTAACAACCGCGAAAAGCTAGACGCATACGAATACGAAGCGTACAACAAAGTAGAATTCGATTTAAATAATATTAACGAGGCCATTGCCGATAAAAAACTCATGAAGCCCTTCGAATTTATTTTTGAAGGAATAGACACTACGCAAGAAAAGCCCTACCTGCCAGTCTTCATGACCGAATCGCTTTCCGATTTTTATTACCGACGTAACCCAAAAATTTCAAAAGAAATTGTAAAAGGAACGCGTGTAACCGGAGTAGAAAATCAAAGTGTAAATCAGTTTCTGGGCGACATGTATCAGAATGTAAATATCTACGACAACGAGATTATCATTTTTCGAAAGAGCTTCACATCTCCTATCTCTACTTATGCTCTTGGTTTCTATGACTACGGTCTGGTAGACAGTGCGTTCATTGAGGGGAAATGGTGTTACAAATTGGAATTTTTCCCGCGAAGAAAACAAGAGCTTTTGTTCCATGGTGAAATGTGGATTCACGATACCACATACGCTGTGAAGCAGGTTGACGCAGCTATTTCAGAAGGTGCTAACATTAACTGGATCAAACAATTCAGTGTTCACCAAGAATACAACGAAGTAGAGCACGAAGTTTGGATGCTCGTTAGAGATCAGCTTTTGGTTGAATTCAACCTGAGTGAAAAAAAGCTGGGTGTTTATGGGAGGAAAAACAGCAGCTATAAAAAGTTCGTAATAAACAAGCAACGTGAGGATGAATTCTATCAAGGATACACAGACATTATTGTCGACCCGAACTCTTCCAATCACGACGATGCCTATTGGCAAAGTATGCGTCACACAGCCTTAACGGCAAAGGAGCAACGCATCTTCAACATGGCAGACACCTTGAAGACGTTGCCACAATTCAAAACCGTCACGGACATCATTACACTTTTCGTTTCTGGATATAAGGTGAAAGGAAACTTCGAATACGGACCGTATTATACGTTCTACAGCTTCAATCCGATTGAAGGAAATCGCCTACGTTTTGGAGGAAGAACCAGCAATGCATTCAGCACGAAATTAATGCTCGATGGATACCTCGCTTATGGCTTCCGCGACGACCGATTCAAATACGGAGCAGGTGGTCTATATATCATCAATAAAAGTCCTCGACTTGCCATTTCCGCGCATGGGAAGAGGGACATGGAACAATTGGGATTGGGCGCGGGTGCCTTCAGACAAGACAATATTCTCTCTTCCCTCTTCCGACGCAATCCTGCGAATAAACTGACAGATGTGACTGACTTAACATCGTACATCGAGAAGGAATGGTTCTATGGTCTATCGAACAAACTCATCTTCACTCACCGCATTTTAAAACCAGCTGGAACGAAATATTCCTACACACGATTCCTTCCGATTACTAACAGTTACGAGCAAGAAAACGCTTTGGTTTCCACAGAAGTTTCTCTCTATACGCGATTCGCTTTCAAAGAGAAATTTGTATACGGTGAATTCGAACGAATAAGCCTTGGAACCAATTACCCTGAGTTTGAAATGATCTATAGCTTGGCACTTCCAGGTGTCATGAATGCTGAATATAAATATCAGCGTCTTCAAATGCAGGTGTACGACAAGATGCGTTTTGGTCCTTTCGGGTATTTGAATTTAACCGTTCAAGCTGGAAGAATTTTCGGAAACCTTCCCTATCCCATGCTTCAAATGCATCAAGGAAACGAAACGTTTTTCTACGACGAAGCCAGTTACAACACTATGAATTATTTCGAATTTGTGAGCGACCGCTGGGCCAGTGTTTGGGGATCTTATCATGCTGAAGGATTGTTCTTCAACAAAGTTCCGTTGTTGCGTAAATTGAAATGGCGCGAAGTAGCTAGCGCAAAAGTCTTGGTGGGCAGCTACGATTTAAAGAACGACGAATTGCTGAGTCGCGATTTCAACTCCGACGGAATTGCCGATATCTACAGATTGAAACAACCCTACGCGGAAGCGGCTATTGGCGTAGAAAACATCTTCAAGATACTTCGCGTAGATGCGCTTTGGCGATTGTCCTACCTCGACCACGCGAACATCGTTCGTTTCGGATTGCGCGCAAAACTTCAATTCGAATTCTAAAACCTATCTTTGACGCATGTTCGGAAAAGCAATCATCCCCAACACACTTACCATGCTGAATCTAGTTATGGGATGTGCAGCGCTATTGGCACATAATGTTCAAGACGCTTTCCTTTTTGTGCTCATTGCGGCATTTGCAGATTTGCTCGACGGACTTGTAGCGCGCGCCATTGGTGCGGCTTCGGAAATGGGAAAGCAATTAGACTCGCTTGCAGATGTGGTTAGCTTCGGAGTGGTTCCTTCCTTTTGGTTGTACAGAATTCTTCAACCCGAAATAAAAATGTGGGCCGCGTTGGCTTTTCTTTTAGCCGTTGCAGCAGCCTTTCGATTGGCTCGTTTCAATTTAGACACTTCGAAATCTACAGGATTCAAAGGGCTTCCCGTACCTGCGAACGGTTTGTTCTGGCTAAGTATATTGTCACTTACCGAAACAGAGCCATTGAGCAATCAGATTCTCGTGGGTCTTATTCTACTCTTCGCATTGCTTATGGCGTCTACGCTACCGCTCCTATCCTTTAAATTTTCAAATTTCAGTTGGAAGGAAAACGCTATGAAGTTTATTCTCATCGCATGTATAATCTTATCTGCAATTGGTTCACATTTCATTCTGAAAAAAGTCATGTGGACGGTTCCAATTGCCTTACTTTTGTACCTCATTTTATCTGCCATTCAACACCTATTTGGGAAACAACATGAAAAAGTTTAAAGCTGAAATTAACGTAATGCCATTGGAAGCATTATTAGATCCACAAGGAAAAGCAGTGACCTCGTCATTGAACAGTTTGTCTATTGGAACCATTGCTAACGTTCGCGTTGGAAAACATATGAGTTTATTCGTAGAGTCTGCCGACCATGCAGGCGCAGAACAAATCGTTGATCAAGCATGCAAGAAATTGTTGTGCAACGAAATCATGGAGTACTACACCTTCACCGTTGTAGAGGCCTAATGCGTTTTTTTGCACTTCTTGTTTTTACTTTTTTAACACTTGCCGTTAATGCACAACTCACGCATTTGATTATCGGTAGAAAGCACGTTGATTTCGGTTACAAATCGAGCGAATCTAAGCGCGAAGTGAAAGCTCTGATTATCCATTCAACTTTCAATGCATCTTTTCCCAACAAGCAAAAGCCCGACACATTTTCGGTAGACGGTGTAATTAAGCAATTCAAACAATACGACGTTGCCGCTCATTATTTGATTGCAAGAGACGGTAACGTTTATGAATTGGTTGAACCAAACAACGTAGCCTATCATGCAGGAAAAAGCGTTCTTCCAGACGGGACAACTGCTGTGAATTCGTGTTCTATAGGAATTGAAATCATGTGCACGTACACTGTTGGTCCGAACGAAAAACAATATGCATCGCTTCGACAGCTCATTGATCAACTCGATACCCACTATAAGTTCAAGTATATCCTAGGGCATTTCGATATCGCCCCAGGAAGAAAGACAGATCCTTGGCATTTCAAGGATACTGGTTTTTTCAGGAAGTAATAATTTTCATCTCGTATTTTTTTTGTAACTTCATCATTCGAACCTTAACCGTTTCTTATGAAAAAGATTTTACTTGCGCTCTCGCTTTTCGCGTCTTTCAATGCATTTTCACAAGCACCTGTCAACGACATCTGCTCGAATGCGATTGATCTTATTCCAAATGCACCAGCCGTTGCGACAAGTAATCTAAACACTGTAACGGAAGGAACGAGTCCTTCATGCGGAATTGGCGGAGGACTTGGTATAAAAGACATCTGGTACAAATTCGTCTTTACCGGAGGGACATTTACCCTTACGACAACCTTAGGAACACTCACAGACACCCGCATGGCCTTGTACAACAGTTGCAATGGCGCTCAACTTTTGTGTAACGATGATGCTGCTGGAATGGGCTATGCCTCTCAATTGGTAATGTCTTGTCCTACCTTAACAGTTGGAACAACCTATTACGTTCAGGTAGGTGGATACAACAACCTTCAAGGTAACTTCAGTATACAACTAACTACTGCGGATATTCTCGGCTGCACCGATCCCTCGGCCGGAAATTACAATGCGTGTGCAACGGTTGACGATGGATTTTGTAACATTTTCATGCCGAACGAGACATGTGCAACAGCAGTTGCCTTTGTTCCAAACAGCGGAGCCATTGTAACAAACAACCTCAATGTCGCTGTTGGTCCGACACCAGGATGCGGCGGAACCATTCGCGATATTTGGTATTCATTCGTTTATCAAGGTGGAAATGTAACCATTCAAACCAGCGCTACTACTGGAACAGGAACAGGTTTAACGGATACACAACTTGCTGTATACAATGCCTGCAATGGATCTATCATAGCCTGCGACGACGATGACAACACGGGGAATTTTTCATTGGTGAAATTCGGTTGTCCGATTGGAAACGGTTCAGCAGGTGCAAATGAAGATGACTATTTAGTGATTGGACAAACCTACTATGTGCAAGTTGGCGGTTACAACAGCACCATGGGAGAGTTCAACTTCAATATAACAACTACAACCGTCTCGGGTTGCACTAACGCTAATGCAACGAACTACAATTCTTGCGCAACCATTGATGACGGAACATGTGAATTTCCTGCCTTGGCTTCCGATTTCAATTATTTTCCTTCAGGAACGAATTGTATGAATTTTCAATTCAACAACACTTCAACCGGAAATGCAACTTCGTTTGAATGGACCTTCCCGAATGACTGTGTACCTTCCACTTCAACATTGGAAAATCCAACCACAACTTTCGCAGCTGTTGGCATGTTTCCAGTAACACTTACAACCTACGATCCGCAAGGAAATAGCAACAGTGTTACCTTGAATGTAATTGTAACAAGTGGACACAACTTGACCGTTGACATCACCACTGATAACCTTCCACAACAGACTTCTTGGAAGGTTTTCAATCAAGAGAACCTTGTTATTCAACAAGGAACAAGCAACGATGCAAACTTCTGCATCAGCAACAATTGTCACCGGGTAGAAATTTATGACACCGGGTCAAATGGCCTTTGTTGTGCGAATGGTGCTGGTAATTACAACATTTATTTAGACGGAAACTCCGTTGCTACAGGGGCTGCATTTGGCGCACTTGCAACTATTCAAGTGAATTGTCCGCAAGGAACAAGCTGCGACAATGCCATTGTCGCGAATCTCGGATTGAATACCGTTCCTACTCCGAACACTTGGTATTCTTTTACGCCTTCAGTGAACGGTCAATATCAAGTTTCAACATGTGGGTTAGCCGGATGTGATACTAAAATTTGGCTTTACGACTACTGTAACATGGCGTTGTTCGACAACAGCAATGAGGCAACTTATACTTACAACGACGATCTATGCGGTATTGAAAGTGAAATAACTCCTTACCTAGAAGGGGGAGTAACTTATTACATTCGCGTGGGTGATGACGGTGGTGCATGCGGGCTTAGCTCATTTCAAGTTCTATTCGAATACATGGGGCCTATTGTTGGATGTATGGACTTGAATGCTTGTAATTACAGTCCGCTGGCTGAAGAGCCTTCGGTTTGTTATTACAACGGTGATCCAAACTGTTCGAATGTGGGTCCTGATTTACTTGTGGAAGGAAACGTATTGTACACCTCGCTATACCAAACTACTTTGAATGCTACGGATGGATGTTTGGTGAATGAAGGATGTATTCAAGGATTGGGGACAAGACAAGTCGTTCGCTTTTCTACTCGAATTGATAACATCGGAAATCTCGATTATTTCATTGGGGTTCCAAACGTTGCGAATCCTCAATTCATTTTTGACCCTTGCCACAACCACTATCACTATTCGGGTTATGCAGAATATTTACTCTATGATTCGAATGGAAATCTTATGCCTGAAATCGGATTTAAAAACGGTTTCTGCGTATTGGATTTGGGTTGTGTTACGGGTGTTGCGAAATTCGGATGTGGCAACATGGGTATTACTGCTGGTTGCTATGACGTTTATGGTTCAGGATTGAGCTGTCAGTGGATTGACATTACGAACGTTCCTGCTGGAACCTATCACTTGGTGGTTCGCACCAACTGGGACCAAGATCCAGATGCATTGGGTAACTATGAATTACGCTACGATAACAACTGGGCGCAAGTGTGTATTTCATTCGAGAGAGATGCAATGAATAACATCGTCAACTTCGTTAAACTTCCAATAGGATCTTGTCCGCAAATCGTGGACTGTGTAGGGCAATTGTTCGGAAACGCTCAACCAGACTGCCTTGGAAACTGTCCAGCAGAAATGAAAAAAGGAGATTTGAATACCGACTTAAGTTACACGCAAGCAGATGTAGACCTTTATGGAAACAGTGCTGTATATTCTGATTTAGGTGCTTCTATTTGCAACGACTTAAATAGCGACGATGATATTAGTATTGCAGACGCCGCATATCTCGAAGCTTGCATCCATGCCCAAATAGATGAAGGGATTGCTCCAGGT
>JBILTL010000110.1:0-7107 GCA_044371535.1 Flavobacteriales bacterium
TGCTCCGTCTTGGGGTGGAATGATCAACGGATTGCTTACGCTTCGCGGTGCTTGGGACCGTGTGCGTGAAAGCGCAGTGTTGAAGTTTATGGTGGTTGCCGTTACGGCATACGGAATGGCAACGTTTGAAGGACCAATGCTTTCGTTGAAAAACGTAAACGCTATTTCTCACTTTACAGACTGGACCATTGCACACGTTCACGTGGGTGCTTTGGGATGGAACGGATTCTTAACCTTTGGTGTGTTGTACTGGTTGGTACCTCGCATGTGGCAAACAGATTTGTATTCGAAGAAATGGGCGAACTGGCACTTCTGGATTGGAACCCTGGGTATTTTGCTATACGCCATTCCTATGTATTGGGCGGGTTGGATGCAGAGTAGCATGTGGAAGGAATTCACTCAAGAAGGACAATTGCAATATCAGTTTTTAGAAACGGTTCAAACCATGCGTCCGTTCTACATGGCTCGCTCATTGGGCGGATTGCTGTACTTGGTAGGAGCCATTATCATGGTTGTGAACTTGGTGAAAACTGCGAAGCAAGGTGTGTTCTTGGCTGAAGAAAAAGCGGAAGCAGCACCCCTTCAAAAAGTGCGCATCACCGGAAACGAACACTGGCATCGCGTTATTGAAAGAAGACCGCTTCAGATGTTGGTGTTCGCCTTGGTGCTTGTGGCCATTGGTGGTGTGATTGAAATGATACCAACGTTCTTGGTGAAGGAAAACATTCCAACCATTGCGGCGGTGAAGCCTTATACACCGCTCGAATTGGAAGGTCGCGACATTTACATTCGTGAAGGATGTTATACGTGTCACTCTCAAATGATTCGTCCGTTCCGTTCTGAAACGGCTCGTTACGGCGACTATTCAAAAGCAGGAGAGTTCGTTTACGATCATCCATTCCAATGGGGATCGAAGCGCACCGGTCCAGACTTGGCGCGCGAAGGAGCTGGAAGTTTAAAGCGAATGGACAGCTGGCATTACAACCACATGATGGATCCATCTTCTATATCTACAGGATCAATTATGCCTCGCTACCCTTGGTTGTTCGAAGACAAAATTGACTTCGCAGAAATAACCAATAAGATGAAAGCCATGCAAACATTGGGTGTGCCTTATACCGATGCAGACATTGCAGCAGGAGCCGACAGTGCTCGTTCACAAGCGCAACACATTGCAGACGGACTTCAGCCTGAGTTCAAGCAAAACCAATTGCTTACCAGCGATGAGGGACTTCAACCCGATCATGAAATTTTAGCGCTTATCGCCTACTTGCAACGCTTAGGAAGAGACGCAGCACCTGTTCAAAAATAAAACTGAAGCAAGATGAAATTTATAAACTACCTAGAATCCATTACAGACGTAAGTATCTATCCGCTTGCCTCCATGTTCATTTTCATCATCTTCTTCGTAGGCGTTTCATACCGCGTGCTTCGTGAAGACAAAGCAAGTATTGAAGAACAAAAAAATATTCCCTTAGATCTGTAACAGCCATGAAAGAAGCTATAACAGCGCTGCCAGTCAGCACATACTCACCGTATCAAGATCCAATCTTCTACGGCTTAATCCTAGTCGCAGCAATGCTGTTGATCTACATTTTCCAATTGCAGGGGGTTATGAAAGCAGTTGCAAACAAAGCGAAACAAGACAAGAAAAAGAAAGTGGGTAATTGGCCTACAGCAATATTGATCATTCTTATATATTTCGGATTTTCAAATTCTGCCTCTGCGGCCACTGAAGATCAGGTGCTGAAATTCCTTCACAACGGATTTGGAAACACGCCCTTCAATGCGCTATTCACTTTGATTGTGATTGAGCTGTGCGTGGTATTGTACTACAACCGCATGATTAAGTATTTAACCACCGATTTCGTAGGGTTGAAAGAAGGAGCTCCTGAGGCTCTTCCTGAAAGAGTTGGACCTTCGCTTTGGGACAAACTCAACAAGTCGGTTGAAATCAAAGACGAAGCTGCTATTCTTACCGACCACGATTACGATGGCATTCGCGAGTTAGACAATGCCTTACCACCTTGGTGGAAATATGGATTCTACTTGACCATTGTATGGGCATTCGGATACTTATTTTATTTCCATGCTGGTGGAAACGGGCCTTCTTCCCTTCAAGAATATCAAACGCAAATGGCAGATGCCGAAAAGCAAATGGAAGAGTATCGCAAGAATGCAAAGAACCTTGTAGATGAAACGACTGTTGTCTTACTCATGAGCTCAGATGACTTGAAAGCAGGCTCTGCCCTATTCGCTGCGAACTGCGTAAGCTGTCACGGTGCGAATGCTGAAGGAAAAATTGGTCCGAACCTCACAGACCAATATTGGAAGCACGGTGGCGACATTAAAGATTTGTTCAAGACCGTTAAACTCGGAGTTACCGGAACGGGTATGAAATCTTGGAAGACCGATTTGTCGGCTATGCAAATGGCGCAGGTAACGAGCTATATTCTTTCCTTGCAAGGAACCAATCCTGCAAATGGGAAAGCACCTGAAGGCCCCTTGTACCAAGCCCTTGCGGACACTACCATAGCAACTACGAAAGTACTTCCCGATAGCACAGGCATTGCAATAAAATGATAGAAGACGAAGAAGAATTTAGAGACTCTGTCGCACATATCAGTGCGGAAGGAAAACGTGTGTGGTTTTTCCCGAAGAAACCAAAAGGATATTTCTACAACCTTAGAAGCTACTTGTCTTGGGTGTATTTAACAGTGTTCTTCGCTCTTCCTTTCATTAAATTTCACGGTGCGCCCTTGTTTATGTTGAATGTGATCAATCGCATTTACATCATCTTCGGGGTACGTTTTTGGCCGCAAGACTTTTTCATCTTTGTCTTGGGCATGCTCATCTTCGTGGTCTTCATAATTCTCTTCACTGTCATTTTTGGAAGGGTATTCTGCGGATGGGTTTGTCCGCAAACCATCTTCATGGAAATGGTCTTCCGCAAGATTGAATATTGGTTGGAAGGAGACCGGAAGGCGCAAATGGCCTTGCGTTCACAGCCTTGGACTAGCAAAACCTTAACGCGAAGAATTCTGAAAATAATTCTGTTCCTCGCAGTGTCGTTCGCCATTGCGAATACATTCCTAATGTATATCATTGGAAGTGACGCCGTCTGGAACATTGCCACTGAGCCCGTTTCTCAACATGTTGGTGGATTCCTTGCCATTGTCATTTTCAGCTTGGTGTTCTTCTTTGTCTACTATTGGTTCCGCGAGCAGGTGTGTTTAATTGTTTGTCCGTATGGAAGAATGCAAGGCGTTATGCTCGACAAAAATTCCATTGCCGTGACGTATGACCACGTTCGCGGAGAACCCAGAACGAAACACATTAAAAAAACCGCTGACCAGCCGCACGGCGATTGTGTCGATTGCTTGGAATGCATTCGTGTTTGTCCAACGGGCATTGACATTCGCAACGGACTTCAACTGGAATGTGTGAACTGCACCGCCTGCATGGACGCGTGTGACACCGTAATGGAAAAGACACATCGCGAAAAAGGATTGATTCGCTATGCCTCTGAAAACAGCATTGTATCAAAAACAAAACTTCGCATTAACAAACGCATACTAGCTTACTCCTTTGTCCTATTGGCTTTGGTGGGTGTGGAAGCGTTCCTTTTAATAACTCGAAGTGAATTGGAAGTGAATAGCGTTCGAACGCGCAACACACTCTTTACGGTTGAACCCGATGGGAAAATTGGCAACCTCTACAACATTAAGCTCATTAACAAGACTTCCGATGAAATGAATATTGAATTCAAGATTGAAGGAAAGAATGCGAGTTTCGATTGGATCGGACATCAGAATAAATTACAACCGGGAGAAATGAAAAACGGAGAACTGTTTGTCTACGTCCCTGTTGAAGAATTGCCTTCGCAACGAAACGATGTCAAATTGGAAATATACAGTAACGGCGAGCTGAAAGCCACGGAAAACCTAGTGCTTCTGGCTCCAAATAAATTGAACAGACCATGAATTGGGGTTGGAAAATAACAATACTTTACATCTTCTTTGCTGCAGGCATTTTGACGCTGGTCTTTCTTTCGATCAACCAAAAAATAGATTTAGTAGACAAGAACTATTATGAAAAAGAATTGGTTCATCAGGGAAGATTGGATCAACAAGCGAACTACGCCGCGCTGCCTAAGAAATGTTCCTTTCAAATTGAAAATGGAAACGCCGTGGTTCATTTTCCATTTGTGTTGAATGAAATGATAGACGCTACGGTAAAGGTGTATTGTCCAAGTAACAATGCCTTCGACGCGAGTTACAACCTAACCCCTTCGACAGATAGCGCTTTTGCATTTTCCCTTCCAACTGGAATTCCTTCACGATACAACATTGAAGTTTTCTGGAAGAAAGATGGAAAAGAATTTTATTTCGAAGAAGTAATCGGACATAAGCATGTTCATTGAACTATTCATAGCTGCCCTAACTATGGGGCTTTTAGGAAGTCTGCATTGTGTTGGAATGTGTGGACCAATCATCATGAGCATTCCCTGGTCGAACACGCAAAAGGCTTTACAAATCAGCCTCTATCACATTGGAAGGGCCTCGACTTATGCCATTATGGGAGCCTTGGTCGGAGGAGTTGGACAAATGTTTCTACCGAAAGACCTCGGCGTTTGGCCTGCGCTCATTAGCGGAAGTGTTTTAATTCTTGTGTTCCTTGTGCAATCGTTTCCCTCTTTGTTTCAGAACACACTTTTCCCAGCAGCCTCAGTAGCAAACTACTTCCGGAAATTCGTAAAAATGGAAAGTGTGTCCTCGCGTTTCTTCATGGGTATGATGAACGGCATACTCCCTTGCGGAATGGTCTATTCAGCCTTGGCTGTAGCCATTCTTTATCACAATGCGCTGTACTCGGGAATCTTTATGTTTCTTTTTGGAATAGGAACCTCTCCTCTGCTGGTTCTTCTTTCCAGAATTAAAATGGCATTGAGTAGATATCCATTCTTCAAGCGTGAAAAGACCATACGCTTCGCATTGCTTATCTTGGGATTGCTTGTTATACTTCGGGGTGCTGGTTTGGGGATTCCGATGCTCAGTCCGAAGCGGAATTGCTGCGCTTCTAATCACTCTGTGATCAATCTTTCAGATCAATCACCTTCGGTGATCAATTCTTCGAATCAATCGCTTCGCGATCAATCGTTCCGATTTTATCCTTTGGATTGATCACACAGTGATTGATTCGAAGAATTGATCTGACGAAGTCAGATTGATCACGAAGTGATTGATTGCGTAGCAATTGATCTGACGAAGTCAGATTGATCACGCAGTGAGTGGTCATCCTCTTAGATGCAACAACTTCAACTCCTCCACAATCGTAATTCTCGAACCATCAATCGTAATTAGACCTTCTTGTTTGAAGTCGCTGAGTGTGCGGATCAGTGATTCTGTCGCTGTTCCAACAATACGCGCGAGATCGTCGCGGGCAATGGCCATGGTGAAGGGTTTGTCGTTGTCTTTTTCGTAGCGCTCCTTGAGGTGAAGCAAAGCTTCGGCGGTGCGTTTGCGAACGCTGGAGTAAGCCAACTTCATCAAACGCTCTTGCTCTTCTTTCACTTTATTGCTTAGCAAGGAAACCACTTCCTTCAATACTTCGAAGCTTCCATTGATGAGTGTGTAGAAATCAGATTTCGGATAGAACACAATCTCGGCATCTTCTAAAACCTCGGCTGAAGCACTGTGCTTGCCTTGTTGAAGCAATGGAAGAAATCCGAAGAATTCATTTTCATGAACGAGTTGAATGATTAGATCCTTGCCAATTTCATGACTCATGTAGACCTTCACCTTTCCTGACTTCAAGAAATAAACGCCCATGGCGTCGTCGCCTTCGGAGAAGATGAGTTCTTTCTTTTTGTATTTCTTTGTAATGGCGCTCTCGCTCACTTTCGTGATGTCTGAAAGTCCTTTCACCTCGTTCAAGAGATGCTCCATCCCGTGCAGCGGTTCTTTTGTAGATGCCGCACTCACGCGTCTCGCTTTGTCTAAGCGACTTTTCACGGCGCTAATCAAATCTAAATCGTCGAAGGGTTTGGTGATGTAATCGTCGGCGCCTAAGTCCATGGCCTTGCGCATGTCGGAGCGATCGGCCTTTGCCGTAAGAAAAATAAATGGAATCGCTGCAGTAGACTCTTCCTTAGATAAACGGTTCAACACGCTGTACCCATCGAGTTGCGGCATCATAATGTCGCATAGAATGAGGTTCGGAAGCTCTGCTAAAGCAAGCTCTACGCCCACCTTTCCATTTTCTGCATCAATCACGGTGTATCCAGACATGCTTAAAATTTCGCAGATGTTCTCGCGCATTTCCGTGTTGTCTTCAATGACTAATATTTTTTCGCTCATGATTCTAGGGGTAAATGAATGGTGAATGTTGTTGTTGAATTTTCTATGCTGGTGAAGGAAACCGTGGCGTTCATTAGTTCGAGGCAACGCTTAACAATGCTCAGACCCAATCCGGTTCCTTGAACATTTGCCGCGTTGTGTGCTCGATAAAAACGATCGAAAAGTTTTCCTTGTTCCGATTCTGGAATGCCTATTCCTTCGTTCGAGATATTGATTCTGACTTCGTTCGATTCTACTTCACATCCGACTTCCACAATAATGTGTGTTTCATCGAATGAAAATTTAATGGCATTGGAAATTAGATTCACAATAACTCTTTGAAGGAGAGTAATGTCAGCATGAACCTTCTGCGTCTTTGGGCAGTTCACTTTGATTTCTTGATTCGGCTTAAGAATCAAATCCATGTCGTTCACCACATCTTGAAGAACTTCGCAGAGATTAATTTCTTCCAACTGAATCTCAACTTTCTTTTCATCGAGCTTACCCAATGAAAGAATATCGTTCAAGATTTCAGTCAGAGAAAAAACGGAATTCTTTATGCGTTGAATGTGTTTATCGCGATGAACTTGCTCATCTTCTTTCACGTATTTCGAAATAAGTGAAACGCTTGAAAGTATTGTTGTGAGTGGTGTTCTGAACTCGTGCGAAGCCATTGTCACGAAACGCGACTTCATTTCGTGAAGTTCTTTTTCTTTCAATAATGCATCGCGTAATTCCGCCTGGCTCTTTTCTAAATCGTTCATGGCTT
>JBILTL010000018.1:0-24702 GCA_044371535.1 Flavobacteriales bacterium
CCAGTAATTATTCTTCATGAAGGTCATTTAGATATTTTTTCTTCAAGTAATTTCTACACGGTTAATGAACACGGAGAATTAGACTATCACGATTACAAAGGATACCGCAATCATCACGAGATGATAGAATTCGTTGGTGAAAATGCTTCTCACGATGCACATGGTCACAAAGTAATGGACTTCTCGATTACCAAGTCTGTATTCGGAATGATGTTGGTGATTGTGTTAATGATTATTCTTTTCCGTTCAATAGCGAATAAGTACAAGCGTAACGCAGGAAAGGCACCTTCGGGATTCCAAAACATGATAGAGCCATTCATCTTGTTTGTTCGTGACGACATTGCATTACCAAGTTTAGGTAAGAAGAAAGCAGCGCGTTATACTCCATTTTTATTGACTGTGTTTTTCTTTATATGGTTGTGTAATATCTTGGGTCTTATTCCATTCCTTGGAGGATTCAACATTACAGGTACATTGAGCATTACTTTGGTTTTGGCTGCAATCGTATTCATTATTACAAGTGTAAGCGGTAACAAGCATTATTGGGGTCACATCTTCTGGCCTCCAGGAGTACCTGGTTTTGTAAAAGTTATTCTTGTTCCGATCGAGTTCATGAGTATCTTCATCAAGCCTTGCGTATTGATGATTCGTTTAACAGCGAACATAACAGCGGGTCACATTATTATTCTTGCATTCGTAGGTCTAGCATTGATGTTTGGACAACAAAGTCCAGCTGCAGGATATGGTGTAGGAGTAGGATCAGTATTATTTATGGCATTCATGTATTGCTTGGAAATGTTGGTTGCATTTCTTCAAGCGTATGTATTCACCTTGTTGGCAGCGTTGTATTTCGGCGATGCGACACAAGATCATCACCATGAGCATGAGCACGATCATGACCATGAAATTCAACACGCACACTAAATCGTAAATTCTCAACTCAAAAAATAAACAACATGGAATTTGTAAATCTCTTAATGGAAGCAGGCATGGGTCAAGGTTTGGCCGGAATCGGAGCAGGTATCGCAGCAATCGGTGCAGGTATCGGTGTAGGTAAAATCGGTGGTTCAGCGCTTGAAGGAATGGCTCGTCAACCAGAAGCAGCTGGTGACATGCGTTCAAACATGATCGTTGCAGCAGCGTTGGTAGAAGGGGTAGCTCTTTTTGCTGTTATCGTTTGCTTGTTAGTAGCTTTAGGTTAATCATAGGCGCTCTGCGCTAAACACACATATATCCATGGAAGGATTACTTAGTGTATCCGTAGGTACCGTATTTTGGGCCTCGGTTGCTTTCTTGTGCGTGCTTGTCATTATGAAAAGAATGGCATGGGGACCGATCATGAGTTCGTTAAAGGACCGTGAGGAAGGTATCGCCAATGCATTGCGTCAGGCAGATCTTGCTAAGGAAGAAATGAGTCGTTTACAAGCGAGCAACGAAGATCTTCTTCGTGAAGCACGCAACGAACGCGACCGTATCTTAAACGAAGCGAAGGCTATGTCAGACAAAATGCGTAACGATGCTGTAGGTCGTTCGCAAGAAGAAGCAAATCGTATTATTGCTAAAGCGCAAGCTGAAATCGAAAATCAAAAGCAAGCGGCTATCACCGATTTGAAAAATCAAGTGGCAGACCTTTCAGTTCAATTGGCTGAAGTGTTATTGAAAGATTCGTTGACAGAAGAGCAAAAGCAAAAAGCGTTGAATCATTCGTTAATTAAGGAATTCGGATCTAACTAATATGTCAAACATTCGCCTGTCATCGCGTTACGCGAAATCATTGATTAGCCTTGCTACAGAGCGAGGAGAGACAGATGTCTTGTTAAAAGACATGTTGCATATCTCTGCGAGCATTCGTGCGAGCAAGGATTTGCGAGTTATGTTGGCTAGTCCAGTTATTAGCGGTGATAAAAAACTCAAAGTATTGTTTTCAGTATTTACTGAATTGAACAAAACCACGCATTTGTTTATCGAGTTAATCGTGAGCAAAGGACGTGAAAGTGATTTGGGTGAAATAGCTCAGTCATTTGTTCAACAGGTGAAGTCTGGAAGAAATATTTTCGATGTGGAATTGATTTCAGCGGTTCCTGCCGATGATGCCCTTCGTGCTGAGGTTTCTAAGGTGGCAAAGAGCATTTGTGGTGGTGAAGTTGAAATTACTGAAAAAGTTGATTCAGATTTAATAGGTGGATTTATCCTTCGTGTAAACGGAATGGAATACAATGCATCGGTTTCAGGTAAACTGAAAAAAGTTAAAAAAGATTTTTCAAAAAACCCGTTCGTCCCAGCGTTATAGTGGGATTAAAAACTATTTGTTATGGCAGACATTAAACCTGCGGAGATTTCAGCAATCCTTAGAGAACAGTTAGCTGGTCTAAAGACCGAAACTGAGTTGCAAGAGGTAGGTACCGTTCTTCAAGTTGGAGATGGTATTGCGCGTATTTACGGTCTTTCAAATGTTCAATCAGGTGAGTTGATTGAGTTTGAAAATGGCGTTCAAGGTATTGCCCTAAACCTTGAAGAAGATAACGTAGGTGCTGTATTGTTAGGTCCTTCTGGAGAATTGAAAGAAGGTGCTAGCGTTAAACGTACAGGAACTATCGCTTCTATCAAGGCCGGAGAAGGTATGCTAGGTCGTGTTGTAAACACACTTGGTGAGCCTATCGATGGAAATGGTCCTATTACTGGCGAATTGTATGAAATGCCACTTGAGCGTAAAGCTCCAGGGGTTATCTACCGTCAGCCAGTAAACGAGCCACTTCAAACTGGTATCAAAGCTATTGACGCGATGATTCCAATTGGACGTGGACAACGTGAGTTGATCATTGGTGACCGTCAAACAGGAAAAACAACTGTTGCGATTGACACCATCATTAACCAAAAAGAATTTTACGACAAAGGCGAACCTGTATTCTGTATTTATGTTGCTTGCGGACAAAAAGGTTCTACCATCGCAGGTACTGTAAAAACTTTACAAGATGCAGGTGCTATGGCATATACAGTGGTTGTTGCTGCAACAGCTTCTGACCCAGCACCACTTCAATTCTACGCTCCATTCTCTGGTTGCGCCATTGGAGAGTATTTCCGTGATACTGGTCGTCCAGCATTGATTGTTTATGATGATTTGTCTAAGCAAGCGGTTGCTTACCGCGAGGTGTCTTTGTTGCTTCGTCGCCCACCAGGACGTGAAGCATATCCTGGAGACGTATTCTACTTGCACAGCCGTCTTCTTGAGCGTGCTGCGAAAGTAAACGCAACTCAAAGTGTTGCTGAAAACATGAATGACTTACCAGCAAGCTTGAAGAGCATTGTTAAAGGTGGTGGTTCATTAACAGCACTTCCAATTATTGAAACACAAGCGGGTGACGTTTCGGCGTATATCCCAACCAACGTAATTTCGATTACCGACGGACAAATCTTCTTAGAGTCGAACTTGTTCAACTCAGGTGTACGTCCAGCGATTAACGTAGGTATCTCTGTAAGCCGCGTAGGTGGATCTGCACAGATTAAGTCAATGAAGAAAGTATCTGGTACATTGAAGCTTGACCAAGCGCAATACCGTGAGCTTGAGGCATTCTCGAAATTCGGTTCTGACCTAGATGAAGTAACGAAGTCTGTGCTTGAAAAAGGAAAGCGTAACGTTGAAATCTTGAAGCAAGGTCAAAACAATCCAATGACTGTAGAGAAGCAAGTAGCTATTATTTACTGCGGAACTAAAGGATTGTTATCACGTGTTCCTGTAGAAAAGGTTCGTGAATTCCAAGACGATTATTTGAACAGTCTTGAAATGAACCACAACGATACTTTAACTGCTATCCGTAACGGTAAGATCGACGATGCTGTAACTTCAGTATTGGAAGCAGTAGCGAAAGATATTTCAGCGAGATACAACTAATTGTAAAGCGAAAAGAAGGACATGGCTAATTTGAAAGAAATCAGAATGCGTATTGTATCGGTAAACTCTACCATGCAAATCACTTCTGCCATGAAAATGGTGTCTGCAGCAAAATTGAGAAGAGCACAAGATGCAATTACTAAAATGCGTCCGTATGCTCAAAAGCTTCAGGAAATTCTTTCGAACGTAAGTTCTTCTGAATCGAATTCAACATTCAGCCAGCAGCGTGACGTTAAGAGCACGCTGGTGGTTGCTATTACTTCTAACCGTGGTTTGTGCGGTGGATTCAATAACAACGTTATTAAGGAAATCCGCAATATCGTTAAGACCAATCCAAACGTTCATGTATTGTCTTTAGGAAAAAAAGCCTTCGACAATTACAAGAAAACAACCATGCATACGTCAGAAGGTTTCGGAGAAACTCCTTATGATATATTCGATAAACTTACTTTCAACAACGTAAGTGCAATTGCGAATACGATCATGGATCAATTCGCTAGCGGTAAATACGATAAAGTAATTTTAGTTTACAACCGTTTTAAGAATGCTGCAGTTCAAATTATTGAGAACGAGCAATTCCTTCCGGTGCTTCCACCAGTGAATGCTGAGGCACAGTCAAGTGTAGATTACATCTACGAACCAGAGAAAACGCAAATTCTTGAAGAATTAATCCCGCGCACATTGAAGGTTCAGTTGTTCAAAGCATTGTTAGATAGCAACGCCGCCGAACACGGTGCGCGTATGACATCAATGCACAAGGCAACTGATAACGCAGGTGAAATGGTTAAGGATCTTAAGTTGACTTACAACAAAGCGCGTCAAGCGGCAATTACTGGAGAGATCTTGGAAATTGTTGCAGGTGCGGAAGCGTTAAACGGCTAAGGCGTATATTTGTCTTAAGCCCTAACCGTGAATGCTTAAGAAAATAGTCTCTCACACCTTTTTTTATTCTTTTGCAAATCAGACTCCTGCGCTGATTAACCTTTTCTTACTGCCTTTTTTAACGCCATTTCTAACCGCAGGTGATTACGCCATTTATGGTCTAATTCTAAGTTATGCTGGTTTAGTTGGAGCTTTTAGTAGTTTGGGTTACATCGTACTTTTCCAACAGAGTTATTTTGAATTGGGTGCTGACTTCAAATCGAAGTGGTCTCGCTTACTCGGTTTTCAATGGCTATATAAATTCTTGTATGCAGCAATGGTAGGAGCCTTGCTTTATTTCTCTTTGAGAAATAAGATTGCAGCTGACCGATTGAATTTAGTACTTGCCCTTGTAATCGTCCCGCTTTTGTTTTTCGATTTAACGAAGTCCATAGCCACGCGCTTACTTCAGTTTAGACACGAGCATCAACGAGTGTATAGTGTAACTATCGGTGTGGGTATAGTTTCGGCCTTTATGAGCTTTGTGGGGGTGCGTTATTTCAATTTGGGATACATGGCTTGGTTGTATTCGCAAGCAATTTCTTCAGGAATTTTAGCGGCTTATTTTGGATATTTCTTATACGTAAAAGAGCGCATCCACCCTTCGTTTCAATTCGAGAAGAACGAAGTTATTTCTGATTTGAAAATTGCGACTCCTCTCATTCCAAAAGAGTATGCGACCTATTTGTTGAATTCTTCCGATCGTGTTTTGCTCGATCGTTTTGGTGTTTCACAAAATAAAATCGGACAATACAGCATTGCATATTCCTTCGCATCTTACTTTGAAAATATACAAGCTCAAGCCAATCAGGTACTAACGCCTATTGTTTTTGATCTCTATAAAAACGGAACCGAATTGGCCATGCAAACTGTTGGCAAATTGGTTCGCGCTTGGTTTTATATTTCGTTGTTTATGGCGGCCATTCTAGGCTTGTGGATACCAGATATTTTTAGACTATTGTACAGAAAAGCTGAGTTAAGTGAGGCATACCCGATGGCTATTGTACTCATTTTCGGATTTTGCTACAGGCCTATTTATGTGGCTATTGTAGACAAAGCAATTTTTGAAAAAAGAACGTTTGAAGTGTTGAAGATTACGATTGTTGCTGCGCTGTCAAACGTACTTCTCAACTTCATTTTTATTGGATATTATGAAACGTGGGCTGCTACTTTGAACACCATTGTTGCTTATTTCGTGATGGGCATTGCTGGATATTTTTTGATTAAAAATAGTTCGGACTTCCGAAAACTAATTCGCCCATTTGAGCTCATCTCAATTATTGTCGTTGCAGGCACTGTGGTCTTTTTGCTACGCGATTGTTCATGGCTATGGCGGTTGGCAGCAACGCTTTCCATGTTGATTGGAATGTTTGTTTGGTTCCGAACAGGTGGCAGAAAAATATGGAATGAATTGAATAACTTGCGACATGGCGTATCGTCCCATTGATTTCAATATTATTCAGACTGAATTCGAGCGAAGATTTCCTGATGGAAAATTGTTCGAAGGAAAGAATTTCAATTACATCAAATTGGTTCAGCATGCCCTGTCTTATGCAATGACCGGTGCGGAAGACAAATTGTTAAAGAAGAATTCTTTTGGCAGTTGGTGGTTGTTCAAATTGAAAACGCGCGTTCACGCAAGACGCAATAGAAAACTGAATTTTCTTCCACAAAAAAGTGAAGGAATTTTAATTTTGGAAGGAAGAAGGAAGTTGAAACTTCCAACTGGTGAAGAGATTTCACCGATCACACATCTTATTCGAGAAGCGGTTTTAAGCACAGAATTTTCCTGGTGGGACACAACGGGTGCTTTCGAAAAAGAAGGCGATTTTTCAGTGGTGAACATGTCGAATTGGTTTCCACCAACAAATGAAATTCAATATGAAATTTATTTGGAGTTGAAAGAAGTTCTTCGAAAAATTAAAGGAGCGAATGTGTTTTCGGAAATCGAATTTCAATATGTAGAAAGCGCGTTTTATGTGTTCTTCAGATCATTTCGAAGATGGCATACACTGCTTTCTATCGCCAGTCCGAAGACCTTGGTGGGAATAACGCACTATCACAACGAAGGGTGCCTAGCAGCAGCGCATTTGTTAGGAATAAAGACCGTTGAACTTCAACACGGATTAATTTCGAAACACGATTTGTATTACGTTTATCCGGGTAAATACAGAGAGGCTCTTTCAAAGGGAATTTTTCCAAATGAAATATGGTTGTTTGGAAATTTTTGGAAGGAAGTGTTGCAAAGAGGTGCAGAATCTGAATTTATGAAGCCTGTGGTTATTGGAAATTTCACGGCAGATGTTGCAGTGAAATCTGAGACTTTGGGAAAAGAAAATCGGGTACTTCTTTGCGCTCAAAAAAACTTATCGCAGCCTTATCTTGAATGGATTCGTTTTATGAAGAGGGACATTCTTCCACATCATCCAGATTGGAAACTTATTGTGAAACTTCATCCGTTAGAGTCAAACGTAGAAACGTATTTTGCTGAAGCAGGAGATCAGGTAGAGGTGCTGCCCGTTTCTGCTTCGTTGAATGAAGAATTGAAGCGTGCGCGAATTCAAGTGAGTATTTACAGCACTACTTTTTTTGACGCTTTGGGATTAGGAGTCAAGAATTATTCGTTAGATGAAATTGGTTATTCAGCAGACTACGCTTCGGAAATGGTGTCGATGGGAGTAGCGGAATCTCTGAGAGTGAATGAAGATGTAATATCAAAATTTGCGAATGAGTCTGTTATTCTCCACCATTTGACAAGAGAGGACGTATTTGCATCTTTTCAACCAAGGTTAATGCATTTTTAGTTCGTCGGGTTGTTCCATGTTCACGGGTCATTCGTTACATTTGTT
The DNA here is from genome assembly GCA_044371535.1 of Flavobacteriales bacterium. Classification (GTDB taxonomy): domain Bacteria; phylum Bacteroidota; class Bacteroidia; order Flavobacteriales_D; family Sanyastnellaceae; genus CAIZGX01. The sequence goes on from JBILTL010000018.1 coordinate 7,660, forward strand.
TATATCCTTATGCCATGAAAAGAGTTTATTTATTCTTGTTTCTCGTCGCGTGTTCTGTTGACCTATTTGCTCAAGCGACTTCAGCTACGGCGTTGGCCATTACTCCTGGAAATTATTTGTTGAATGCGGTGGGCTATACCCCTGTTGCTCCTACAAGCCAATGTCTTGTTACAACCACAGCACAAACCACATCGACTTGCACCGCAACTGCTCCAACGAAGGCGTGCTGGTTTAAGTTTACAGTTCCAGCTGGAACCTTGTCAGCAGCAGTAAAGGTGACTGTTGTTCCAACAGGATTTGATGCCTCTATAGATTTTATGCAGGCACTGCAGCTGCTCCGATATACAAAGAATGTGTGAACGCGGGTGGTTCTGGAGCTACTGAGACTTTGAAAACAACGTGGGCAAACAATCCAGTTAATCCAGGAACAGAATATTATTTCAGAGTCGGATCTAATGCAAATTCAGCATCTTGCTTCACGGTAAAAGTTGAATATTATCCAACATCTAACTTGTTAACGTCTCCCAACCCTGCTCCAGATCTTGGATTAGTAGGATACCGCACGAACAATTTCGCCATTCGAAACAATCCTTCTGTGGTAGCTCAAAACAATTTAGTAACCTCTACACGTTATCGTTTTGTAGATCAAGCGAATCCCACTGCGGCGCCTTGTTTAGGAAATACAGGTGCTTCGAGTACTTCTCAAATGTATCTCTACAATTTTCCTTGTATCTGTTACGGAAAAGTCTATGATGTGTACATAGAGATTCAAATGGACGGTATTTGGTGTGGAGAAGGCCCGGTTAGAACGCTCGCTTTGGAAGCTTATCCGAACAATACAATTAGCAATGCTCCATGTGCAACATTAACCTTGTTAGGTGGTGTTTTGAATTCGACTTATTTAGGCTCCACGGCAATTACGGAATGGGAGTTTTCTTTAGCGGGGAATGTTGTGGCAACAACTCAATCACTGCCTGGGATTACGACTTTGAATCTTAACATTGCGGCACTTTCATGTTTGCGCTACAATCGAATTTATTCCGTAAGAATTCGAATGAACTATTGCAATGTGTGGGGATTGTGGAGTGCTCCGTATTGTTTAATTACAGCACCTATTCCTTACTTAACAGTTACGGGTCCACCGCCGGCCTATGCGAATATTTGTAACACGACTATTTCACCTTATTCAATTGTTTACTCTCAGTTTACCCAGGGCGCTAATCAATACACCTGGCAAATTGCACAGGTGAATCCAGCGGCACCGCAGACGCCAATTGCTCCGGCTATCGTTTCAACTACAGCAGTGGAAGTTTTAATGTTGAATCAGTTTGCGTTAACTCCAGGTAACTCTTACCGCATAGGAGTAAAACCAAAACTAACAACTTGCAATTCTCCACAAGAAGGCGACTACGGTCCCTTTTGCGTGGTAACAATTGGTTCTGTTTTCGCTCCGAACAATCCAAGCTCTCTGGAACTGGCCAATGAAGAAATGCAAACGGAAAGAAATGCAGCTGATATAATGGGAGTAGACGATCAAGGAAATGTTGCAGTTATTTCATTCCAAGGTATAGAAGAGAAAATGGCTACTGTGCGCATTACAGATGAACGCGCTTTAGGAAAGGGAATGATTCAATTGGTTGGAATGAACGGTCAGATGTTGTTCTCGAACGATGTGTTTATTGAGTCAATGGATCAATTGATTCAAGTTCCACTTCCATCGAATATTGCTTCAGGATAGTACATGATGTCGTTTAGAACACAAGAACATACGGTTACAGAAAAATTCTGGGTGAGGTAGGCAAACTTCGGGGCGAATAATCATTCGCCCTTAAGGTTTTCTTTGATTTCTTGCATGAACTCAGAGGCGAAAACGAAGTTATTCAAGGCTTCGTTTTCTGCTTTTAGAAGGGCATGTTTGTCGCCTTGCCATTCGACTCTTCCACCACTAATAAAATTGATGTTGTCTCCAATTTCCATAACAGAGTTCATGTCGTGACTGACTACAATGGTTGTTGAACCGAGGTCGTAGGTAATATCTCGAATGAGGTTGTCAATGACAATAGATGTTTCAGGATCCAATCCCGAGTTCGGTTCATCGACAAAAAGAAATTTTGGATTCATGATAATGGCTCGCGCAATTCCGGTTCTCTTTTTCATTCCACCGGATAATTCAGCGGGGTAGAGGTTATTCTTTCCAACCAAATTCACTCGCTCCAAGCATTCATTCACTTTCTGAAGCTTCTCATTGAAGCTAAGATTGCTGTACATAGTTAAAGGAAACATAACGTTTTCTTCAACGGTCATGGAATCGAACAGTGCAGCCCCTTGAAAGAGCATTCCTACTTCTTGACGAATAGCCTTGTGCTGATCTTCGTCCATATTCAAAAAGTCTACTCCATCGTAAAGGATTGATCCCGCATCGGGTTCAAGTAATCCGACCATGCACTTGAGTAAGACACTTTTTCCTTGACCGCTTCGCCCGATAATAAAATTGATTTTTCCTGGAAGGAAATCAATTGAAATATCGGTAAGGACTTTTACCTCTTTGAACGATTTGGAAATGTTCTGTACCTGAATCACAGCAGTAATATTTGAGTTAGCAAATAATTCGCAACCATTACGGCAACCATACTGTATACAACACCCTTGGTACTGGATTTACCAACTTCTAAAGCTCCGCCACTCGCATAGTACCCGTGATATGCGGGAATAGTAGAGAGTATGAAGGCAAAGAAGATTGTTTTAATTAATGAATATACGATTCCATAACTATCAAAATCGTATTGTATTCCGTAGATAAAATCGTTGAGGGAAACGGCTTTAGTCATGGTTCCGACGATGGCTCCTGAACAAATACCCACGCTCATGGCCATTAGGACCAAGAAAGGAAACATAACCGTTGAAGCAATTAATTTTGGAAGTATGAGGTAACTCGCAGAGTTTACACCCATAATATCTAAGGCATCTATCTGTTCTGAAATACGCATGGTACCTATCTCGGAAGCAATGTTACTTCCTACTTTTCCTGCAAGAACCAATGCAACAATGGTTGATGAAAATTCATAGATCATGGTTTGTCTCGTGGTATAACCCACTGTCCATTTTGGAATCCATCCGCTTTCGATATTCGCTGCTGTTTGAAGCGTGACAACAGCACCCATAAAGAAAGAAAGTAAAGCGACAATACCGACAGATTGAACACCTATTTTTATCATTTCATCGGTAATCAAGGGACCGTAAACCTTCTTTTTTTCAGCACGCGAAAAAACCTTTCGCATGAGCAAGAAGTAACGTCCAAAATTTCCTAAGATTCCTGTCATGATTAAAACTTATGCCGAAGGTAGTTTATTTTTTTTGAGTGTAATAATTTTTCAAGGCCGAGTGATTCTTGCTTGATATTCTGTATTTTCGAGTCATGAAGAAATTTGTTTATTTGATTTTAGCTTCGCTATTAATTGTTGGCATTAGTTCTTGCAGTCAAAACAAGCACCACGCGAAGCCTATTCATAAGACAGGCGGCCACAAAGGAAAGAAAGGTTGCAATTGCCCTACGTGGGATTAAGTCTGTTGAAGCATGGCTAAATCCAATGATTTAGAAACTGCTTTAACTCCATTCTTACCCGGTGGTTCAGTAGTGAAAGTGTGTGAAATGCTGCGGGCTTATCCGCACGACTTGATTATTACCAAAGGCCGAAGTACAAAGCATGGCGATTTTCGTTATGCCCCTGGTGAACGCTACAAGATCACCGTAAACCACAACCTCAATCGATACGCTTTTTTAATCACCTTAATGCACGAGTTGGCGCATTTGATTTGTCATGTGCGTCACGGACATTTCGTTAAGCCACACGGTGCTGAATGGAAGCAATGTTTCAAAGAAACATTGTCACCTTTTGTAAACGTGAATTTGTTTCCGTTAGATCTTGAAAAGGCAATACAGCGATACTTGAGTAACCCAGCAGCTGCGACTTGCAGTGATATTGATTTGTCGAAGACCTTGGCTTTGTACGACAGAAGCAGTCATGAAAACATTATCATGGTTGATGATCTTCCCGATGGTGCGAAGTTTCTTTATGGGAAAGACAAGCGCGAATTCGTTCGCTTAAACAAACGTCGTCAACGTATTTTATGCAAGGAAGTGAAGACGGGAAGCGACTTTTTGTTTTCTCCGCTCACCAAAATTTGGAAGCTGTAGTTAAGCTTTTTTTCTTCTTTGAATTTCTTTTTCAATCAAAGACAATTCACGACCCGTTTGCCCCTTCACAGAAGTGTTCTCTTGTGCTCTGCGCAACAGATAGGGCATAACCTCTTTGATTGGTCCGTAAGGAAGATATTTCGCAACGTTGTATTTCGCGTGACTAAGGTTGTAGCTAATGTGATCGCTCATGCCGAACAATTGCGCGAAATAAATTCGCTTGTCATTACTTGCAATTCCATGTGCGTTCATTTTTTCAACCAAGATGGCAGAACTTTCTTCGTTGTGCGAACCACAGCAAATTGCAATATCTTCAATGTGATCCAAACAATAGTCAACCGCTAGATTGAAGTCGCGATCCGTGCTCTCTTTGTTCGGTTGAATTGGGTCAATGTACCCCATCTCAGCAGAGCGCTTGCGTTCCTTTTCCATATAGGCGCCGCGAACCAACTTCACCGCGGTCTTTGCACCCTTCTCGCTCAAACGCGTATGCATGGCTTTCAAATAGGCAAGGCGATCGTGACGATACAATTGAACAGTATTGTAAACAATGAAATCTTTTTGGTTGAATTGAACCATCATGTTTTCAGTAAGCTCATCAATCGCATCTTGAATCCATGAATCTTCAGCATCAATAAACAAGGACACATTTTTCGTGTGCGCGTGCTCGCAAATGCTGAACACACGACCAACAGCGCGTTCCCATTCGGCTTCTTCACTTGCCGAAAGCGCTTGCTTCGCATTAACCTTTTCCAACAGTGAAAATCTGCAAATACCCGTTACTTTGAAGACGCTAAAAGGAATATCATTGTTGTTCTCGGCCGCATCAATGGTGCGCTTTATCTCATCTGCAGTGAAGTCGAAATCTTTTTCGTTCTCTTTTCCTTCAACACTGTAATCGAGAATAGATCCAATGCCACTTTTAGCTAGGTGATGAGCGGCTTTTTTACTTTCGGAAATATTCACTCCTCCACAAAACTGAGAAAAAATATTTTTCTTAATCGCCCATCCAATTGGAATTCCAAGTCCAACAGCCAAGTTCGTCATTGCACCTCCAATCTTTACCAGCGTTGGTGAAGCGATGAGCTTGAAGAGCCAGAATGAACGCTTCAGTTGGCCATTGTTTTTATGTTGAAACGCTACCGCGGTATTTTCGAAATTTACACTACTCATTGTTGCAAAGATATTCGTGTTCGTTGGTTTTTCATTCTGATTTTATTTCGTTCCATCGTATCTTTCGGCCACAAATTAAATGTCATGAAAGCAGCACAAGATTTTATCAACGAAAATAAAGATCGTTTCTTAAACGAGTTGTTCGAACTACTACGTATTCCCAGCATTAGCGCCGATATGGCCTATAAAGAAGAAGTAGCGAAATGCGCAGATTTGGTGGCGAAGCATCTTCGCGACGCAGGAGCAGACAATGTGGAAGTATGTGTTACGGAAGGACACCCAATCGTATACGGAGAGAAATTAATTGATCCGAGCAAGCCAACGGTTTTGGTTTATGGACACTACGATGTACAGCCAGCTGATCCAATTGAGTTGTGGCACACACCGCCATTTGAGCCTACAATAAAGGTAACAGAGATTCATCCTGAAGGAGCAATCTTCGCTCGTGGATCTTGCGACGATAAAGGACAAATGTTCATGCACGTGAAGGCATTTGAAGCTATGTGGAAAACGAATTCACTTCCATGTAACGTGAAGTTTATGATTGAAGGAGAAGAGGAGGCGGGTTCAACTAACCTAGGTCCTTTCTGCATTGCGAATAAAGAACGTTTGAAAGCAGATGTGGTATTGATTTCTGATACCAGCGTATTGGCGAATGATGTCCCAAGTATCGACTGCGGCTTGAGAGGTTTAAGTTATGTTGAGGTTGAAGTTACCGGTTCGAATCGCGACTTACACAGCGGCGTATACGGAGGTGGTGTTGCTAATCCAATCAACGTACTAGCGAAGATGATTGCTTCACTTCACGATGAAAACAACCACATTACCATTCCTGGTTTCTACGACAGCGTTCAAGAATTATCAGAGGCTGAGCGCGCAGCATTGAATGCAGCTCCTTTTGATGAAGAGGCATACAAGAAAGATTTAGATATCGATGCGGTTTATGGTGAAAAAGGATACACCACCATTGAGCGCACGGGCGTTCGTCCAACATTGGATTGCAATGGTATTTGGGGTGGATACATTGGTGAAGGTTCGAAGACCGTTCTTCCATCAAAGGCATTTGCGAAGATTTCTATGCGTTTAGTACCTCATCAAACCACTGATCAAATTACTGAAATGTTTTCGAATCACTTCAAGGCAATTGCACCTGCGGGTGTTCGTGTTGAAGTTCGTCCGCATCACGGTGGTGAGCCGGTTGTTACGCCAACAGACAGCAAAGCATACATTGCTGCTTCTGATGCAATGGAGAAAACATACGGTAAGAAGCCAATTCCAACGAGAGGTGGTGGATCTATTCCAATTGTTGCGATGTTCGAATCTGAATTGAACCTGAAGTCTGTCTTAATGGGCTTTGGATTAGACACAGATGCATTGCACTCTCCAAATGAGCACTACGGTTTGTTCAACTACTACAAGGGTATTGAGACGATTCCTTATTTCTTCGATAATTTCTCGAAGTAATTTTCGTTCAGGGTTGAATTAAATAAGTGAGATTGTTATGAAAGTAAGAGTTATTTCAATTCAATTGGTGTGCCTTCTACTTTTAATGGCAGGGCTTTCTTCTTGTGAAATATACAAAGAAGTAAAAGTGAAGCGTGTGGAAGAGTTCGACCTTTCTGAATTTACCAATAATCATGTTGCTGCAGTTTTACGAATTGGGCTTGAAAACCCCAATCCCTATAAAATCACGCTTTACGAAGCTGATTTAGAATTGCGTATTGACGGTAACGTAGCTGGTACATTAACCTTGGCCGAGCCGGTAGTACTAGGTCCGAAATCTTCTCAGGTCTATGATGTGAAAGTCTTCACGAATATTACCGATGTAGAAGGTTTATTGGGGAATGCGTTGGCGCTAATGTTTAAAGACGAAATTATTTTGGAAGCCTCGGGCTATGCGCAGGCGAAGGGATTAGGAATAAAAAAGAAGGTTCCCTTTTCTTTCACCAAGCCCATAAGTAGCAAGGCCTTCAAATTAAAATAAAGGGTCTGTCAATTCAGCGGGGGTTTGATGGGGAAGAAGATGCAGGCCTTTTAGACCAGCGCGAATAGAGCCTTCAACATGCTGAATAGAATCGTCAATGAAGATTGTTTTTTCGGGCGTGAGACCATGAATTCGACAAATTTCTAAAAAGGACTCAGGGTCTGGTTTACGCATCCCAAGCACATTACTGTAATGAACGAATTCAAAAGCCGATTTGAATTTTTCTATACCATAGCTTTCATCAACCATGCGTTCAAAAACTTCAACATGAATCATATTGGTGTTGCTGAACAAAAAGGTGCGAATACCTTTCGCTTTCAAAGCGTGAACGTGATCTACACGCTCTGGATGCAAATAAAGTAAAATACTATTCCAGGCGTCTACTAACTCTTGTCGGGTTGCGTTGGGAAGGTAGCTGGCAATCCAGAGGTAAAATTCTTCTCCTGGAATTTTACCTGTTTCAAGTAAATCAAATATTTCATTTTGTTGCGCCTGAGAATAGGCCTCTGCAAATGAGTCCATTCCGAGTGCCTCGAATGCCCTAACGGGAGCGTTGTAATCTATTTCAAAAAAGACGCCGCCAAAGTCAAAAATTACCGCTTCATAGTTCATGAAGCCAAAGGTAAGTCAAGATCAGAATTCTGGAATTTTCTCTCCAGTTTTTGCTTCAAATAATGCGCGAAGAAGTGCATACTTCTCGCGAAGATCTGTCAATTCTTTTTTCACAGCTACAATGTCATTCTCGAGACTCTCGGCACGTATTTCACTTGCTTCTTCTAAAGAAGACCCGCTCGAAAGTATTTTCGAGTAGAGCGAAAAGAAGTCAGTGTCTAATGCTTTCGATAAATCGAATAAAAGTTTCGAATCAACAGAATCTCTTCTGTAAATTCCATAAACGTTTTGCTTAGATGTGTTAATGATCTTAGCCAATTCTGTTGGTCCAAGACGCAAATCTTTAGCTCTGTTTTTAATACGTTCTCCGATGCGCATAGTTAGGTTTTGATTGGATTCCAAAACAAAAACAAAAACCGCAAAACGAATCTAAATGAATTGTTAATTTTCTTTAAGCCAAGCAGAAGGATTGACTTCAGATTTAATTTTATCGAGCATCTGAATCATGGCCTCGTAATTCGAATCACTTGCTGCAGAAACAAGTTGAAGATTTCCTTTTTTTCCAGAGAGCATTGCGTTGAATCCTTTTTTCTTTAGTTCCGCAACCATACGCTTAGCATTCTGAGGCACAGAGAAGGCTCCTACAATGATTTCGTATTTAGCAAGATGCTGTGTGTCTTCAACTTTGATTTCTTCTGTATTTTCAACTTTAGTTGTTGAGGTAACCGGTGCGCTTACAACTGGCTCTGGAACTATAAAATCCTCTTCTACAGTGTATGTAGGAATATCTCTATTAGTTGAAGGCGTGTATTGAGCAATTCGGCTTTTGGTTCCAAGTAATTTGAAAGAAGCGTATTGCCAATCTGTTGTTTCAATTTTGTGAGACAATGCGAAAATTCCAACACCTAAAATGGGAAGAGCTAAAACTGCAGCCGCTTTCCAAATCCAGTTGGAACCTTGTGCTGCGCGCTTTTCTAAAACAGAAACTTCAGCCGCAGCCGGCTCTTGAACTTCACGTTCAACAGGAACAAGAATAATCTTTTCTAATCCGAATGATTCAACCGAGAAATTTCCTTTGCTATCTGGAATGAATTGGATTTTTCCAAGACGATCTTGAAACAAGATTCCGATTCCTTTCCATGAAAGTTTTTCACCACGAAGCAAAGTGTTCGATTGTTCTTTTACCCAAGCGTCTAATTCAGCTTTTCCTTCTGAATAAGAGCAATTGTTCAATGCGCAAAGGGCAGAAACCAACAAGCCGTCGTTCTCTTTGATTTGCGGATTAAATCCGATTGTTTTTTGAGGAGGGTAAATGGTGTGCAAGCTCGTATTCAAAGATGCACCCTTGTACTTTGCAATGAATCCGCCCAAGCCGGGAAGAACCACACAATCGTTTGAGTACAATAAATCTTTGATTAGGTTTTCGAACTGCATAATGCGAAAATACGGATTTTTATTGGTCTTACAAGCCTAGGCTTGATATTTCACTAAATCTTCTGGAGTGTCTATTCCTGTTGAGTCGTGTGAAGTCACTACTACCGAAATAGTTAGGTCGTGCTCCAACCAACGAAGTTGTTCGAGCGATTCGGTTAGCTCTAATGCAGAAGCTTGCAGATTTTTTATTTGCTGAAGGGCATTCGTCGTGTATGCATAAACACCAAGATGCTTGAAGTAATCGGGCTCACCGTTTCGTGCAAATGGAATGGTCGATCTTGAAAAGTACATGGCCCTTCCTGAAGTACTAAAAACTACTTTAACGCGGTTCGAATCACTGGCTTCATCGCGGTTCTCCATTTTAACGGCCAAGGTTGCGATATCTGATTTCGAGGCAATAAGTGCGTTTGAAAGTTCTTCCAACGATTCAACATGAACAAAGGGTTCATCGCCTTGAATATTCAAAACAAAATCGAAGTGTCCTTCAATGTCTGGAAGTAATTCACAGATGCGCTCGGTTCCGCTGTTGCAATGTTCAGAGGTGTAAAATGCTTTACAACCGTATTCTTCCACATGTTTGAAAATTCGTTCGTCATCTGTAGCTACCCATACGTCTTGCAACGACTGACATTTCTTTGCTTGGTCAATGACTCTGCGAATCATCGATTTCCCGTTGATTTCTACAAGTGGCTTTCCAGGAAAACGCGTGCTGCCAAATCGTGCGGGAATAATGCCAAGTCCTTTCATGCTACAAACTTAAGGTGTATTGCAACATGGTCACGCGAGGATCTTCAATAGCAAGCGGACGAATCGCGTATTCGCGATTGAGAACGTTGTTCATGATGAGTGCAACCTTATGTTTTTCTGAAAAGGTATACCCGACGCGTGCATCGAAGACGAAATCGCCTTTGGTGTGGTTTGCTCGCCATGAATTAATTCCAGGGTTGAATTCAGTAGGGAAATAGTTTTCCAATTGAGAAAAAGCTTTGTCAATGTTTTGCATGTGAGAGTTAGCTCTGAAACTGATTCCACAATTGAAATTTCCTTTTGTTGCACCAACATCAATGCGAATCAAATGTTGCATGCGATATTTTAGGATATTGTTTGAAATATTTTCACCTGTAGTTTGATAGGAAGCCTGTGCAAATTCGCCAATAACAATAGTTCCCGGTGTTTGAATGGTTTGAGCATAAACATAGTCGGGTGTTGTGCTAACAGGCTTGGTGTAGGTGTAACCCGCCAATACATCAAATCGAATTTTGCGAATTGTCCCAGTTCCAAGAACACTTACTTCTGCGCCTTGAACTTTCGCGCCCCCTGTGTTCAAACTCTTAAAACCAATCGCCTGAGTAAGCTCTGTTAAATTCGATACTGGAACAGGAGTCCATTGTCCGAAAGTGAATTCAATAAAATTTTTAAATTCTTGTTGGAATACAGCAAGGTCTATAAAGCCTTTGAATTCTCCAATTTTAAATCCTTGCTTAATTCCAATTTCTGCATTGTATGAAGTTTCTGGTTTCAAATCGGGATTAGCGAAAACTTGAATGGCCCCAAGCCCTGTTACAATGAACTTTTCTGCAATACTCGGGAATCGGTAACCTTGTCCATAAGAAGCGCGCAAATAAGAGGCTTGTCCGAATTTGTAATTCGCTCCTGCGCGAAAAACAGGCTTTCCATTTTTTTCTGTATTCAAAACAAATTGCTCGTAACGCACACCCCCGGAAAGGTTAAGTCTTTCCCCCACTTTTTTGTCGATTTGAAAATAGGCAGCAGTATTCCTTGCCTTGTTGTTTCCGTTGGCATTTCCACCTAGAAATAATTCTCCTCGGGCATCGGTTTGGGTATTCACAACACCTGCAGTTGTGGTCAGATTTTTAATCTTATTCAACTCCCAATTTTTTTGAACTTGGTATTCGGTGTAGAAAACGTCCGAGAAGTTTCCTTGATTGTTATCGTTGTTGTTGTCTAACGATTGCCATCTCGATTTCAAGGAATGAACCGCTCCTTTTTTACTGGTGTATTGAATAGAAGGGTCAATAGTGTACAATTGCTGAACTGTTCGTGTGGCGCTGCCTGCATAGGCATCGTACAAACCTGTTGTGCTATTGCCCCAGATTAATGTAGCCAATGAGTTACTCGTAGAATAAATTCCACCAAGTCCAATGTAAAGTCTGTCGGTTAAGCGATAACGAAGATTAAGGTTTAGGCGAGCGCGATTTCCTGCATTGTATCGATCAACATTCAATGGATTGTAATTGCCGTTAGAAAAACTTCCGTTAGCAGTGTCTTTAATTGGTCCTAAATGACCGTCATCGTATTGAAGGCTTGAAGCAAATACGAAATCGAGTTTGCCGAATTTTTCGGAATGAAGAAAATTGATTCCGCTTTTCATTCCTTGTCGGTTCCAATAAACGGCAGAGTCGCTTTGCGGCTTAGAATAAAAACCGTGGTAAACGGAAATTTTTGTTTTTGGTTTTAGCGTAGGATAGGCCGTTCTAAAATTTATAACGCCACTCAATGCAGAGCTTCCATACAGGACACTGCTTGCACCTTTGATAATTTCAACTTGTGATACATTTTCGGTTGGAAGGAAACCCCAGCTCGGTTTTCCAGCATCGCCGCTAAGAATTGGAATGTTGTCTACCAGCACTTGCACACGACTTCCCGCGCCGAAACTATAGCCACTTCCGCTGCGAATTTGTGGTTCGTCATCAACAATGGCAACACCCGGAGTTTGTTGCAAAATCTCGTCGATGTTTACAGCGTTTTTATCTTCAATTAATTTAGGTTGAATAACCTCCATGCTCACAGTTACCTCACCAATGTTCTGCTCGTATCTTCCTGCAGAGACAACAACCAAATTCATTTGTCCTTCATTGGCATTTAATTCAAAATTGAACTCTTGGTTGCCCGTTAAACTAATTTCTTTCTTGAAGGTCTGATGCGTTAAGTATGCTGCAATGAGGGTGTAATTTCCAACAGGAGCTTCAATGCTGAAGGTGCCGTCTGGAGTGGAACTCATTCCATAAGAAGTGTTTTCGAAATACACCAATACAGCACCCAGCGGTTTCTGCGTCTGCGCGTCGATGACTTTACCTGAAAATTTTACAGTTCCAGCTTGCGCCCAAGATGTAAGGCACAACAATAACCCCAAAAGGGTCAGGAGGTTTTGCTTAAGGTTCATATAGCAATAATAAGAAATACTTTCCTAAAATGAAACAGGGCTATAATTTCTCGAACGATTTGATTTCTGTTTGTTGGAAATAGATGCGAAGTAATTCTATTGTGTTTGGCAATTCATGCAACACGACTATATCTCCGGGTTTCGCTTTTAACAATCGGTCCAATTGTTTTTGAATGGCTATTTTTTGATCGAAGTCTCCAGGCATAATGGTCCAGCCAATCAAAGGAAACTTGTTCTTCAGAAAATTATATTGCCAGAATTTTAATTTGCCATAAGGAGGTCTGAAAATTACTGTGGCAGGAAAATTCTTTGGCAGCTTGAAATTTTTCAGAAGTGAAACACGATTGAGCTTTCGCGAATTCAAATGTTCGTTGCAATGAAAACCAATCGTGTGATTTCCTTCTTGAATCAGCTTCACAAGCTCAGGATACTTCTCTGCATTTTTTCCAAGAAGAAAAAATGTTGCTCGCACGTTGTGTTCGCGAAGCACGTTCAAAAGTAAGGGAGTAACTTCAGGATTCGGTCCATCGTCGAAAGTGAGGTAGACAGATTCTGAATTTTCTTTTCGCCAAATGACTTTCGGAAAGAGCCGCTGTATGATGCGCGGAGTGCGAACAAAGTATCGGCTCATAATTTTCTCGCTAAGGTAAAATCGCGTTTGTGTTTCACTTGAATTCCGTCTTCGTTGAAGGCTTCAAAGGTAGCAATGTAAATGCCTATTTCAAGAGGATTCCCCGCATCAGATAATCCATCCCAAATTACATTGCCTTCGGATCCGAGGTATTCGTTTCGAACCAATCGCTTGACGCGAATGCCGCGTTCATTGTAGATGGTTAAATTTCCAACCGTTCCCGATTTCAAATTTGAATAGTGAAACTGAATGACGTCCTCGAAGCCGTCATTATCTGGAGAAAAGATTTGTGTTGAAAGACTGAAATCTCCTCCCATGTTTTCAATGGAAATTATTTGCGAGTTCGCTATGCCCGGAGTCGCAAATCCGCATGCTTCCGATGCGCTGTGCCAATTGCTTTCTTGCGATGAAGGCAGTTCATAGGAAAGTCTTTCAAGTGAGACACCTTCGAAGGAACTCAGCAATTGAAAGTGCATGGACTCTACATAATTCAATTCATCTATGATTTCATTTTGATTGGAATAAATCACGCATGTTCCGCCTGCGTTGTTGAAAGATGGAAGAGCATTTACCCGAAGGATGTTTTTAGGTTGAATTGAAGGATAGAAAGCGACAAGATCTGTTCCATCTTCCGTGAAAACAATGCATTCATGCGGTAGAATAATTCGTCCTTCGAACGTTGCGGTTTCGTTTTCTGAACCGGTGTTTAAATACCCATTGGCAACGGACAGATTTTTAATGGAAACGGCATTTGATGAGGTGTTGATGAGCTCAACGAAATCGGAACCATTCGCATACGGATTGAATAGAATTTCATTGATAACTATGTTTTCGGAAGAAGCATCATCTGGATATCCCCATTCGAAAAAAATGGATGTATTGTTCCCGCTGCAATCCGAAATTCCTTGTAGGGTGTAAGTGAATATTTCTGAATTGATCAACGCAGAAGTATTTAGAATAATTTGTGTTGAAGGATTTTCATCGATGAAGTTTTCAATTAAATTTTCTTCTTGAAATAGCTCTCCGTTCAGCGATACGGGTTCATTGAAATACAGAACCGCGGTGCTGTCTGCAGCCGTTATGTAAAGCAGCTGGGGGACTTCCATATCGGGCGAATTGGAGAATACGGAATTCTGCTCTGCGGGAGAGTTGCCCGATTCGTTTTCACACGGCTTCCAATTGTTAGCGTTGCTGCACGGTAAATCTAGATTCACCAATTCAAGTGACCATCCGCCATTTGCCTTGAACGAATTGTTGAACCAATCGACGCTGTATCGAATGCTGTCGAGGTGCTCGCCGTTCATGGTTAGCGCTACAAGCATTCCTGAATTTGTGAGTGTTGGAAAAGAAGGAATGAGAAGTTTGTTTGTTACGGATAGAAAGGATAGACTTTCAGTCACATCGCCAAGGACCAAATATTCATTTGGAAGGAGTAGCTGGTTCCCTTCAAAAACAGAGCTGTTTATCGAAAGCCCTTTTAATTCGAGTGTATGGGAACTCTTGTTGAAGATTTCAATAAACTCGGAAGGAATTCCTTGAACAACAGGATCGGGATCGGCGAGAATTTCAGTGAGTATGAGGTCTCCGAATTCAGGAGTTTTTCCTTGATAAATTTCCAAGGTGATCGTTGAAGAGTTTCCTTCACAATCTTCAAGATTCGTTTGCGAAAGGGTATAAGTGGTTTCGGGTTGAAGGTTGGAAGCGAATGTAATGACTGCGACTGTATTTCCTTCTGAATATTGAACATTTGAAATCTGAGCGTTGCTGCAAGAAAACAAGTTTGAATTAACAGGGTTTATGTTCTCGTTAAATTGAAGGGTAAGCTGATTGGATTGGTTCAAATTCCAATTAAGTAATTGCGGGCCTTCGGTATCTGGAGAGTCGCTGTAGATACTGTTTTGGATTCCAGGAGTTCCTCCAATGACATTATTCGATGCCGACCAGTTCAATTTCCCACTGCAGATTTTATAAGGATTGATTTGCTCCATACTCCAACCGCCATCAGATTTTTCGGTGTTGTTGTACCACTGGTCAGTGTAAGAAACGATGTCAATGACATTATTGTTCAGATCGAGCAATGTGAGGCTATCACCTGAATTGGTAAGCGCTGTCAAAGATGGAATTCCAATTGAATTGGGAAACCACGAAGCGTTGTTGGCGTCGCAGATAATCACGTATTCACCCGGATTCAGCCAGAATGGTGGAAGTGTTTTTTCGGTTGAAGAATTCACCAACTTCCAACCCGACAATTCAAAAGGAAGTGAATCGGCGTTAAAGAGCTCTATGTATTCAGCATCGGGCAGTCCATTGGAAGGAGTAGGATCGGCATACAGTTCATTGAACACAACCGAACGAACGTTCGGTGTGTTTATCACAGCAGGAGGAATTTCATTTCCGAAGTACATATTATCGAAATAAAATTTCGTTGCGTTTGATGCGGTGTATATGCAGCTCACGCCAATGAGGTCAGTTTGATTGTACGTGTTGTCGAAAATGGAAATTTCGTTGTTGAAGTTCGTTCCGCCGAGAGGATCAGCATTCACATTCCAGTTTCCTGCATTATCCCTTAGCACTTGAATGTTTAGGTTGAAGGAAGATGCGATTAGTCCTGGAGTTCCCGAAGCGAGTTCCACAATTCCAAGCGGTCCATCGTCGCGGAAGAATTTAATGGCATCCGTTGACCCCGCTTCTCCGAGTTTCAGGAAATATCCCGTGCTGCCAGAACCACTCGTGGCGTTCGTAAATGAGAGGTCAGAACCATTCGCAACTAAATAGATTCTGCTGTGGTTGTTGTCGCTTCCAGAGAAGGTCTGCTTAACTGAAATGCGCCATTCCTTGTTGTCTATTGAGGGGTTGAAAGAAGGGGTTGAGAGTTGACTTTGTCCGCCTACATTATTGTTTGATTGCAGTTCGTTGGAGGCATTGACAATGAAATCAGCATTGGAACCATTCCAAGTTGGATTGAGAATGAAGTCGCCATCGCTGAAATTTTCATTGACTTGAGCGGGTAGCGGCGTGCATGAAGAAAGTGCAAAAGTAAGAGGGATTAATTTTTTGTAGTGCATGACAAATGTTTTGTGATTATTCTATCGAAACTAAAATGCACAAGTAGTAATTTCGTGAAAAACATATGTATGCGAATTGCAGTTGTAGGTGCTACCGGATTGGTTGGAAAAAAGATGCTTCAAATTCTTGAAGAACGTAAATTTCCTTACGATGAAATTATACCTGTTGCCTCAGAAAAGAGCGTTGGACAAACCGTTTCTTGTTGTGGAAAAGAATGGTCAGTAGTTTCTCTAGCTACCGCAGTTGCTGCTTCTCCGGATATTGCATTGTTTTCTGCTGGTGGTGAAACAAGTCTCGAGTGGGCGCCGAAATTCGCTGAAACTGGATGTGTAGTCATTGACAACAGCAGTGCTTGGCGCATGGCCGAAGGTATTCCTTTGGTAGTGCCCGAAATCAACGCAAGCAGCATAAATGCGCATAACAAGATCATTGCAAATCCGAATTGTAGCACCATTCAAATGGTAATGGTATTGAAGCCACTTCATGACTTGTATAAGATTAAGCGAGTAGTTGTTTCTACCTATCAAAGTGTTACAGGAACAGGAAAAGTTGCGGTAGACCAATTGATGAACGAGCGTGTTGGAAAGGAAGGAGAGAAGGCCTATGCTCACACCATTGATATGAATCTCATTCCGCAAATAGATGTGTTCCAATCGAACGGATACACGAAGGAAGAGATGAAGATGATTCTTGAGACTAAGAAAATCATGGAAGACGATTCAATTGCTGTTACCGCTACAGCAGTGCGTGTTCCGGTAATGGGC
>JBILTL010000019.1:0-24629 GCA_044371535.1 Flavobacteriales bacterium
CAATTCTCGTAAACATCTTTGGTGGAATTGTTCGTTGCGACCGCGTTGCTCAAGGTGTTGTAGATGCTTACAAAAACATTGGTGACATTCAAGTTCCAATCATTGTGCGTCTTCAAGGAACCAACGCTGTAGAAGCGAAACAATTAATTGACGAATCAGGATTAGCTGTTCACTCTGCAATTACGCTTCAAGAAGCTGCAGACCAAGTGAAAGCTGTATTGGCAGTATAATTCAACATGTCGAGCAAAGAAGAAAAAATAAACTCCTTCAACCCCAACAGTGCTGGAGTTGCAGATAGTCAGATGTTTGGTTTACCTTTCACCATTGACGAAAGTGATATTGTTCTTCTTCCTGTTCCGTGGGAAGTAACCGTGAGCTACGGCGGCGGTGCTTCTGAAGGACCTGAACATATTTTTGAATCGAGTCTTCAAGTTGATCTTCATCACCCTGAATTTCCTGAATTGTGGAAGAAAGGCATCGCTATGCTTGAGCAAAACGGTGCCCTTCATTCAAGAAGCAATTCATTGAAAGAAAAAGCAGAAGAAATTATTTCTGCTTGGGAAGAAGGAGAAAAACTAGAAGACAACGACGAGCTCCAAGACATACTTCAAGAAATAAATGAAGGCTGCGCCGACATGGTTCAGTATGTGGCTGATCAAACCAAGATGTGGCTAGACGCCGGCAAAACAGTTGGTCTTATTGGTGGTGATCATAGCACTCC
The DNA here is from genome assembly GCA_044371535.1 of Flavobacteriales bacterium. Taxonomy (GTDB): domain Bacteria; phylum Bacteroidota; class Bacteroidia; order Flavobacteriales_D; family Sanyastnellaceae; genus CAIZGX01. The sequence goes on from JBILTL010000019.1 coordinate 722, forward strand.
GCTTGGATATCTTCAAACCTTGTCTGAACGATATGAGAACTTCGGAATTCTTCATGTAGACGCTCACATGGACTTACGTGAAGCCTATGAAGGGTTCACCTATTCGCACGCTTCTATCATGTACAATGCGCTTCAAATTCCACAAATAACCAAATTGGTTCAAGTGGGGATTCGCGATTTCTGTAAGGAAGAAAACGACCGAGTTGTAAATTCAAACGGAAGAATCATTGTTCATACCGATGCTGAAATTCAACGTGCAGCGTTTGAAGGAGAATTGTGGAAAGAACGCTGTAATGCCATTATCAACGCACTTCCGAAAGATGTATACATCAGCTTTGATATTGACGGTTTAGACCCAACCTTATGTCCAAATACGGGCACTCCGGTTCCAGGTGGACTATCCTTCCAACAAGCGTTGTATCTGTTGAGTCAATTGAAAGCCAAGAAGAACATCATTGGTTTCGATTTAGTTGAAGTTGCTCCAGGTGAAGACGATTGGAACGGCAACGTAGGCGCTCGCTTGCTTTACCACATGTGTGGAGTTGCAAGCTAAATCTTTCTCAATTATTTTTTTATCTTCCATCAATATGGTTGTTCCACATTGATTTAGCGAAATTTTGAAAAACTTCAGGGCTCGCCTTGAATGCATCATCAAGTTTATAAGTGCCTCCATCGAATGTACCGTCTCCCCAATCTATCTTAGTTTCTCCGCGCATCGCATATTTCTGTGCATTCTGAAACATAATTATCTTCAAGTCGCTTGGAGAAACGTCACTCAAACAATAAGTTCTGTACATCATCCAAACCTCGCCTAAATTGTCCGAATCTAAATCAGTTACTTGAATAGTGCTTGGGAGAAAGTTGGCGTTTACATCAAATTCACATTTTGACTCAAAATCATGCAACTCTCTTATGAGTTTTGCCTCGGAGCCGGAAACAACATAATGATAAGCATAAACACTTGCCTCCTTGTAATACATGTACTCCCCTATTTCTTCATTATAACTTTCAGAACCTATTTCACCGGATTCCGCAGCTATAAAAACATTTTCCCCAAGTTTGTCTTTCCATTTATATCCCACCTTTAATTTCCCTTTGTAACTGCAATTCGCTGGGATCTCCTTTTCATTCAGTTTCTGAACAGAGCCCGCATCAAAGCGCGGCACAATCTCAGCTGAAGCAGCAGTTGAATTGCTATCTACCTTGCCGTCAGCAGGTGCACCCTCACCGCAGGAAAACAATAGGACTGCAGAGAAAAAGAAAAAAACCAATCTCATAAAAAGAAAATTAAAAATTAATATGTGTTAAAATTAATCTATAATTCTCAATTTATTGTACTCAACCTGCACCTCTTGTGGTGGATTGAAATACCCATAAGCCAAATGCGGAAACTCTTCTCTGATTTGATCTAAGACATTTCGAATTCCCATTCCTTCAGGCAATTCTGTGACACCTATTTTACCAAGGTACCAATCGGGATCAATGTTGAAGTTGCGCCATTGAATCATGCTAATGTCGGTATGCTTAATGAAATTACGCAACGCTTCAAATTCTTCCGGATGGTCTGTCATTCCTGGGAATGTGAAGTAGTTGATGCTTGCCCAGCCACCGTATTGACGAACAATACGCGCTGATTCTACAATGTCTTCAAACTTATAGTTGTTCGGCAAATAATAGGCTTCGTAAATGTTTTTACGAAGCGAATTCGTGCTGACACGAATGCTATCTAATCCTACCTTCATTAACTCTTCCACCGCCTTGGGCTTACTGCCGTTGGTGTTCAGGTTAATGATACCACGCGAAGTGTGCTTTCGCAATTCAATAATAACATCGCGAATGGTTTGCCAAACCAACAAGGGTTCGCCTTCACAACCTTGACCGAAACTCACGATTGGTCGCTCGGCATTCATCAAATGCGGAAGTGTATATTCAACAATTTCCGCAACGGTTGGAATGAAATCTAAGCGATCTTGTGGTGACGTTAACTCATGCTCTTCCGGTTGAAATGAAATACAACCCAAGCAATTGCTGTTGCACGCGGGGCTTACAGGAATAGGCGCTTCCCATCTTCCCATGAAGAAGTTACGTGCAGCAGGACAACAGTATTTCAAACTGCAATTGTTTCCCAAATGCTGAACCAATCTGTTGTTCGGATGGTCTTCCAAACGCTTGCGGGTTACTTCCCAAATATGTTCACGATCGAAATTTTCTAAATCCTGACGCTCATCGGCATCTATGCGAACAGCTGTTGTATAAAATTTCCCATCGTACCAACCCACTGCTGTGTAGGCGTACAACGGAAGCGTTGGCGCATCTTGTTCGTCTGTTCCAAATGCAGCAGAATACAACTGCGTATAAGCAGGCGCGTTCAAACTAGCAACCGCTTGAATGTCTTCGTGACATTCCATTTCGCCAGTTTCTATGCTTAGTCCATAAGGGCGACGGCCTGGCAATGTGAACAAATCACTTCCAAAAGGAAGTTCAATAAAATCCTCTGGGGTAAGCGGGTACACATTGTATCCCGATCTTCCTACCACTTCATAATTCGTGTCTTCAAAAATGTTTCCTTCTGCATCGGCATAAACCATGAACGGAACTTCCTTCGGATGAATTGATTTTTTCATGTTGCAAAAGTACATTCTATCTTCGTGAAATATGCGCATAACATTTTTAGGAACCGGAACCAGTCAGGGCGTGCCCCTGATCTCATGCAAATGCCATGTCTGCACATCCACCGACGAGCGCGACAAACGCTTGCGCAGCGCCATTTCCTTGCGAATTGGCGAGCAGTATATTGTTATTGATTCCGGCCCAGATTTTCGTCAACAAATGCTTCGCGATGAAGCTACACACCTCGATGCGATTGTATTCACGCACGAACACAAGGATCACATTGCAGGACTCGATGATGTTCGTGCGTTTAATTTCACATCTGGAAAACCTGTTCATGTTTATTGCACTGAAAAAGTAGAGGAAGCCTTGCGCAGAGAATTTCATTACGCATTTTCTGAACATAAATATCCTGGAGTTCCAGAAATCATTTTAAATCGAATTGAAAATTCACCCTTCAACATAAACGGAATAAACTTCACACCTATTGAAGTTCTGCATTTCAAGATGAAGGTATTCGGTTATCGCATTGGAAATTTCACGTACATCACCGATGCCAATTTCATTTCGGAAGAAGAAATTGATAAGATTGTCGGAAGTGAAATTCTCGTATTGAATGGGCTTCGAAAAGAGCCACATCCTTCGCACTTTACTTTCGATCAGGCATTGGCACTCATTGCTCGCATAAACCCGAAAGCGGCCTATTTAACGCACATCAGCCATCAGTTAGGAACTCATGAAGAAGTTACGCAAGAACTTCCTCCTAACGTGTATTTGGCTTACGATGGATTAACACTCGAACTTCAATAAACTCGCTTACTTTTGCATCAAATATTCACCATGAAAAAATTAGCGTTCTTATTCATAGCCATCAGCCTATTCACATTCACCGCTGATGCTCAAAAATCTACAAAAGGAAGAATCAATTCATACGGCGAAGCGTTCGTTATTGAAAATGCTATTTCGCTTTCAGAGCTTCAAGAAAAAATGAAAACTGAAACACGTTTTGCTTGTGTGTTCGAAGGAAGTATTGTTCAGACTTGTCAAAAGGCTGGATGTTGGATGGAAGTAGCAATGCCTGTTGGCGATGGAATGACCGTTTTTATGAAAGACCATGCATTCGCAGTTCCTTTGGAGAAGTGCGAAGGAAAGAAAACCTTCGTAAAAGGCGAAGCTTATTACAAAGAATTAACGGTTGCGTATTTGCAGCACTTGGCTGAAGACGCGGGTAAATCGAAAGAAGAAATTGCGAAGATTACAGAACCTCAAAAGCAATTGGTATTTAGCGCCAGCGGTGTAAAGATTGTTGAAGGCGGAAAAGGCGGAAAGGAATCTGAGAAAGGCAAAAACTGCGCACATTGAGTTTACTTCCGAACCCAATCGTATTTAAATTATCAAACGGCATTCGTGTGGTTCACCAACCCATGGATCGCGACGTGGCGCACTGCGGATTGCTTATAGCAGCTGGCAGTCGCGACGAAGAAGTTGATGAACACGGTTTAGCACATTTTCTAGAGCACTGCTTTTTCAAGGGAACCAAGACGCGTAAGAATCATCATATTCTTTCAAGGCTCGATGCTGTAGGCGGAGAGTTGAATGCATTCACTGCAAAAGAAGAAACATGGATACACGCTTCTATGTTGAAAGAACATTACGAAAGAGCCATTGAACTTATAGCTGACATTACTTTTCACCCCTCATTCCCTGCGGAAGAAATTGAGAAGGAAAAGGAGGTAATCATTGATGAACTCAACAGTTATTTCGACAGTCCGAGTGAAATGATTTTCGAAGAATTCGATCAACAACTATTCGGAAATCATGCCATTGGCCGCAGTATTCTTGGAACCAAAGAGAGCATCAATAGCGTGAAGCGCTCAAATCTCGAGCGATTCCGAAAGCGTAACTTAACCGCAGAGCAATTGGTTTTTTCTTCCGCTGGAAATATTCAAGTTGAAAAATTACAACTGCTTTTGGAAAAACATTTAGGCAAGGAAAAGCTTGCTCCGTTCACACAGAAAAGATCAAAGCCAACACTGAAAGCGGGGAAGAAAATTTTCGTTGAAAAGGACATTCACCAAGTGAATTACCTGATAGGCGGAAAAGCATATGCCTATCCGCACAAGCTTCGTCCAGCACTAACGTTGCTTGCTAACGTGCTTGGTGGGCCTGCATTGAACAACAAGTTGAGCATGGTCATTCGTGAGAAATATGGATTGGCCTACCATGTTGAATGCACCTACGCTCCCTTTACCGATTGCGGAATATTCAGCTTGTATTTGGGGACAGATAAAGAGAATTTAAAGAAGGCAATTGACCTCGCTGAAAAAACATTGGCCTTCTACAAAGACAACAAAATGAGCAGTCGTCAATTGCATGAAGCCAAAAAACAGATCATTGGTCAAATGGCATTGGCACAAGACAGCGGCAGCGCACTTATGTTCAATTTGGGAAAGAGTCTATATCTGTTCAATCGTATAGACACCATGCAAGAAGTTTTTCGAAGATTAGAGGAAATCACTGCAGAGCAAATTCAGCAAGCCGCGATTGATACTTTTCATTTTGAAAAAATGAATGTGTTGGCTTACGTCCCGAAGAAAAATTAAAACGGAGAAATCGAATGAATGTCGTTGTTTCGACGTTCAATTTCGTTTTTCACAAGACACATTCGTTGTGCAATTGCTGCCATATCTGGAAATCCTTTTTCAAGTAACCACATTAGAGAATCCTCGTGATTGTCTGCTGCGCGTGCCATCTTCTCCAATACATCAAATTTATTCTTCTTCAACCAAAGTATAGCGTTTGGGTTACCTTCTGCACCGTTGATTAGCGCCATCAAATGAGGGAAATTGTTTTCCATGAGCCAGGTTCTTGCATCATTCTGATTATTCAAGGCATGGACAAACACACCTAATTCAGGATAACCGTTCGCCATAAGCCATTCACGAATGGGAACATTTCCTGAAATGGCTTCACCCCAAGCAATAACAACCTTCGATGGATAACCTTCGGTATTCATAGTGCAATGTTAAATAAGTTTCACTTTGATTCAGAAATTTCATTCAAGAAAAATTAGTTTAGCAATGTATGCGCAAGTTATTATTCACTTCTCTCCTGCTGTCTCCACTGTTTGTTTGGGCACAACCTGTATTGAATCCCATTTCACAAGAGGAAGGATCCATGCGCACTTTACACCCTATTCAAGATACAGGATGGTACTTTAAGTTATCTTCCAGCATAAATACGACACAGACCTACTTGAAGAACTGGGCTGCTGGAGGAAACAGTTCATTTAACGTAACTGGCATTTTCAACTCCGTTGTTTTATATCGAAAAGACAAGCGCGCATGGGACAATGCGGTAAACTTGTCCTACGGCAGAAGTATTGTAGATTTCTCCATACCGTCTATCAAAACCGAAGATCGTTTTGATTTCTCTAGCAAATACGGACAGCAAGCTTCAAAAAATTGGTATTACTCATTTCTTCTTTCTGTTCGAAGTCAAGTTGCTCCGGGATATACCACACTCGCTTCGGGGCTTCCAGATTACAGCAAGGGGAAAGTCAGCGACTTGTTCGCTCCTGCCTATGCTGTAGGCGCCTTGGGAATGGATTACAAACCCAAGAAAGGAGTTTCTGCCTTTTTCGCTCCTATTACCTATCGAGCGACTTTTGTGTTGAATGCTGACTTAGCAAACGCAGGGCAATTTGGTGTTACTCCAGCGGTGCGCGACGCGAATGGAAATGTTATAACTCCGGGTAAAAAAAGAAGAAATGAAATAGGGGGATACATTCGATTGAACTACACGAACGTTATTCTTGAAAATGTAAACTGGACTAGCAAGTTGGAGCTCTTTTCTAACTACACTAAAAATCCTAAGAATGTCGACATCAACTGGGAAAACAACTTCAACATGAAGGTGAATAAATATTTATCTGTTACTATATCAACGCAGTTGATTTACGACGATGACATTCGCATTATTAAATCGCCTGAACTTACCGATGAGAACGGCGTATTTCATCCCGCCGATATTGGTCCAGGCTTGCAATTCAAAGAGCTCATGGCCATTGGATTCACATACACTTTCAACACGAAATAAGAAATAAAAAAAGGGACCGAAGTCCCTTTTCTTTTTCAATATCGTTTTGAATTACTTCGCAAACTCTAAATCAATTTTAGACTTCTCTCCTAAAGAGCCATCTTTAGCGATAGCTGAACTTAAGTTTGAAGCTTGACCTGCAGCATCGTTAGAACGAGCGCAGATGATAGCACGAAGGTAATCAGCTAATGCAGACTTATCTCCGCTGGCATCTAAGTCAGACTTAGCGCCTGTATTGTCTCCGTTCAACATTTTAGCCAATGCTGTGTTGAATGTTTTAGCATCCTTCATGTTTGAAACAGCTCCTGCATAATCTCCGTTAGCAATAAGGATTAACCCTTTGTTGTACTTGCTTTCTGCAGATCCGCTTTCGTTGAACAATTTCATAGCTGCTTTTCTGTCGCCTTTCAAACGAGTAGCAACACCCATGTTGTTCGAAGTTTCAGCGTTCTTGTTCATACCGTAAGCCTTTTCAAATTGCTTAGCAGCCTCTGAAGACTTGTTCATTCCGTAATAAACAACACCCAAGTTGTTCGAAGCGCGGTAATCACCGTTAGCTTTTGTTTCCGCTTCTTTGTAGATGCTTGCTTTCACATTAGCATCTTCAATTAATGAAGCCGCTTTCAACAACTCCTCGTAATTCAATGCAGAAGCGTTCGTTTTTCCTAAAGAAACCAATTCAGCATCGGTGTAGCCGTTTTCTGTGTAGTGAACAATTACCACACAACGACGAAGACCAGGTAAAATCAAATCTTTAATTTCAGTATATGTTTTTGTGATGTTTTTGATTTCAGTTTCTCTTTCTGTTACGTCAGAGGTTCTCTGAAGAATTCGAATGATAATATCACGGTCTGCAATTGACGATTTTTCCATTGCAGCTCTGAAACCTTCCCAGTCTTCACCTTTTGCCGTTTCCTTTACAAGTGATCCGTATAAAACATCAAGCTTCGCAGTCTTAAGAACACCATTGATCATTTTCGCTCCAGATTTAGCACGCTCGGTTCCAAGACCATCATTCAACAAAATCTCTCCTTCTGGAGAAGCATATCCTTGGATTTCGATTTGTGTCACAACCATTTTAGGGTTCGTGCTAATTGAAGTCAACAAGCTTTGCAATGCAACTACATCAGCATCTTTTGCTTCTGCAGGCTTCAACACAGATGAATTTAAGTCGAAGTTTACAACAGCCTCAATTGTCTTATCTGTTGAACGCACAAACTTATCTACTGAGGTAGCTGCCTTGTCGTCGCTCTTCATTAAGTATGGAGTAGTAATAACACCTTTTGCGATTTCAACTGCAGGGAAAGAAGCTGTTTTGCTTCCTTTTGCACCTTTAATACGCAACTCTAATTTAGACGATTCCATTCCAGCAGAAAAAGGAACTGTTGCAGTATACTTGAAGCTCTTTCCTGTTTTGAAAGGAATAACCTCGCCGTTTCCTGTAGCCTTTTCACCCTTGAATTCTTGCACTTTAAAAGTCGCTTCGCCACCATTCCAAACAAGCGCTGGGGTAGATTGCGCAGATACTGACTTCGCAAAATATTTCTCAGGGAATTTGCCTGTGATAGTCACTTTTACAGAGTCACCGTGAACCTCCAATGGGCTCGGCTCCACTTTGAAGTTCAGTTCTTCCATGTGTTTTTGCATTGAGCCAAGACCAGCACAACCTTGAAGAAGAAGAGTAACTGCAGATAATGCAACTACTACCGACGAAAATCCTTTTTTCATTTTTTCAGCTTAATTATATAATGGGCACAAATTTACAATCAATTATTGAGTCTACAATACTCAAATTCAAATTATTGTTGAACTACGCCCATGGCACAGAATTTTTCAATTCGCTGCTGGGTACGTTCTTCAACACCTAACTTCTCTAATTCATCCAATGCATTAATGATCGCTTCTTTCAAAAGTTGCGTTGCAGCTTCCGGATTGTTATGCGCTCCGCCCAATGGCTCACGGATAATTCCATCTACCAATTTATTGGCAAACATATCATCAGCAGTGAGTTTCAGCGCAGATGCAGCCTCCATCTTATGGTCTGTATTTCTCCACAAAATTGTTGAGCAAGATTCTGGAGAAATTACAGAATACCAAGTATTCTCTAACATCAACACACGATCGCCGATACCTATTCCCAATGCACCACCCGAAGCTCCTTCACCAATGATGATACAGATTACAGGAACCTTCAAGCGCATCATCTCGAATAAATTTCTAGCAATGGCTTCTCCCTGTCCTCGCTCTTCTGCTTCCAATCCAGGAAATGCTCCAGGGGTATCAATGAGCGTAACAATGGGCTTGTTGAATTTCTCTGCCAACTTCATTAAGCGAAGCGCCTTGCGGTATCCTTCTGGATTTGCCATACCGAAGTTTCGGTAAGAACGCATTTTAGTATTTGCACCTTTTTGCTGTCCAATGAACATCACGCTTCTTCCACCGAGAGATCCGAATCCGCCTACCATGGCCTTGTCGTCCTTTACCGTGCGATCGCCATGCTGCTCAACCCAAGTTCCTTCGGTCATGGTTTCAATGTACTGAAGTGTGTAGGGTCTTTCCGGATGACGGCTAACCAAGACACGTTGCCATGGAGTAAGGCTTGAATAAATCTCGTTGGTTTTTTCAGTCACTGCTCGCTCTAGATCTTCTATTGCGGCATGTACATCTACCCCATTTTTCTTTTCACTCTCTCTCAACTTCTCAATTTGCTGACGAAGCTCTTTTATCGGGGATTCAAATTCTAAATAAATTTCCATAGTTTCAATTTGGAAAAGCAAAAATACACATAAGTGCTAAGAGTTGTGCTTGATAAATTCGAGGAACTTTTTCAAGGCCTTCGCTCGGTGACTTAACATTTTTTTTTCTTCGATGGACATTTGGGCGAAGGTGCGAGAATTGCCTTCCGGATGAAAAATTCCGTCGTAGCCAAAACCGTCTGTACCGCGAATAGCGACTCCAAGTTTTCCCTTTACAATTCCTTCAAAATATAAAGTTCCAGCTTCTGAGCAATAGCAAAAGACCGATCTGAATTGCGCATTCCGATTGGTTTGGCCTTCCATTTCCTTCAACACCTTTTCTATGTTTCGCTCGTTAGAGCGGGGTTCGCCCGCATAGATAGCAGAGTCCACCCCTGGCCTTCCGTTCAACGCCTCTATTTCTAAACCTGTATCGTCGGAAAAGCAAGCCAACCCCGTTTTCTCAAAAACGAATCGCGCTTTCTGCTCTGCGTTTCCTTCTAGGGTGCCTGTTGTTTCCGGAATTTCTTCATTCACTCCAACATCGCGCATAGAGACTACTTCAACTCCCAGAGGCAATGCCGCTTGAATCTCCTGAAGCTTGTTTTTATTTCCTGATGCAAAAACTATTTTCATGATTTGCGCATTATTTTTCCGCTATCGGTTCGATTAAAATGATTGTCAAAAACAATTTCTCTTGGCTTTCGAACTCCCAAATTCAGCGCTTCAATTTTATCTTGAAGAGATACGTCGGGTTGTCCTTCAACATAAAGTATCACTTTCCTTCCCAATACTTCGTCTGGAACAGAGCCTATGTAGAAAGGTTGATTGATTTGGTTGGAAAGGCTTCGTTCTATTTCTTCCGGAAATAATTTTACTCCTCCGGAAATAATCACATGGTCCAATCTTCCCTTCACAACAAATCCATCTTCCAAAAATTCAATAACGTCTGTTGTTTCTAACGCGGGCAAATTCAACCAAGAATCTTCCACGATTAAACTTCCGCTTTCGCCTTGTTTAATATGAACTCTCTCCAAAGGAAGAAACCCTGCATTTAACTTCACGTCGCGCAGAGCAACATGAGTCAAGGTTTCGGTCATCCCGTAGCCTTCCCAAATCGTTGACTCTATGCTTTTCGCGAATAGAACGATTTTTTCGGAAATAGGGCCACCTCCGAGTAAAATATGATTGATGCGATTCAACGATTTAGGATCGCTCTCCATTATTTGAATACACTGCTGTGATGTCAAGGCCGCGAAATCGTATTCCTTTTCAATGATTGGGTGAACCGATGGCGCTTGCCAAGTCAAGTTCCATTCATTGATGATGGCGCGAAGGGCCATCATTTTCCCTGCAACATAAATGGGCGGCAAGGCACAAAAAACCTCAGCATTTTTTTTTAGGTTGAAGAAGGCTGATGTTCGTTGGGTAGAGCGAATGACCTGCTCTTTCGTAAATGTGATCACTTTCGGAGTTCCAGTAGAACCGGAAGTTTGAAATGAAATGACTTCAGATTCGCACCATTCTTTCTCAATTTCAGCATAAGCCAAAATCATCTCCTTTCCTGAAAGCAATTCGTTAATCATGATTCAATTGGAATAAGTAATTCTCCTTCCACCTTCCACATCGCCCCACTGTTGTTGTTGAATAAGCTTCCTGTGCCGAGACCTTGAACACCTTCCAACTTCATTTTACATACCCAATTGGCCAAGTGATTTAAGCCAATGTTACTCTCTAATGATGATGTCACCCAAAAACCAATATCGTTTTCATCTGCCCATTTCTTCCATATCTCAGCGACAGTATAGCCGCCATGAAGCGAAGGCTTCACAACTAAATAAGCAGGTTTACCCAAATCCAAAAACGATTCAAAATCATTTGAATTGGTTCCGATTAATTCCTCATCGAAGGCAATGGGAACAGGAGAATCTGCACACAACTTGAACATTGTCTCCAATTGACCAGCCTTAATGGGCTGCTCTATGCTGTGCAATTTAAATTCTGAAAGTTGCTGCAACTTATCCAATGCTTCTTCCGCACGAAACGCTCCATTGGCATCCACTCGAATGGTTAACTCATCTTCATTTCCCCACGAACGAATTTCACGAATCAAGTTTAGCTCGTCGTTGAAATTCAATGCGCCAATTTTCAATTTGATGCAGCGACTTCCTTCATCAAATTTTCTTCTAGCCTCCGCCCGCATCGCTTCTATTTCATTCATCCAAATCAATCCATTGATTGAAATGGGCTGAAGCTCGTTTTTCGGAAGGAAAGGAAAGTCTTTGTTGTTGGAATTCACTCCTGCTATTGCCGCGTCCAAAGCGCATTGAATGGAAGAAACGTTTGATGAATCTTCATTCCAATATTCCGAATGAATTAATCGATCTAATTCAGACAAAACATCTTCTTTGGTCTCTTTGCTTAATCCCCACAGTGGAGCTACTTCGCCTTCGCCACGTACGTTTCCATCTGAATCTACCAATTGTAAAATCCAAATGTCCCGCGTAAAAAGAACATCGCGACTTGTCTTTGCTGGTTTAATAAATTGAAGGACGCGATGCTCGAATTTCCATCTCATTTTCTAGACCCTGAAATGTTCTTTAACAACCATTCCACCGGAGCCTTGTCGGTTACTTTCTTCTTCCACCAAATTACTAACAAGAATGAAATTGTGAGCATACCTAAAGATGCTGGAATCAAAATATAAATCGACTTAAACCAATAAATGCGGGCTTCGTGCCCTCCTTTTACCACTGACCAAAGCAATGCTGTTTGAAGGCAAACGAAGAAATACAAGGTGTACTTCGAAGAAGAAAACCGGTCAATGAACGAAATGGCTTTGGCACCTGCTAGAGTTTCATTCCACTTCTTAGCGAAATAATTAATAGCACTTACAACCAAAATTATTGCACCTGATTCAAACAAAAGAAAGGAAAAACTATGAAAACGAATGCTGATGAATTTAAAAGAAAACACATCCAATTCGCCAATGTCGCCATACAAACTATTCATAAATGGCTGCACCGCTATTCCGGCTAACATGGTAACTACTCCGAGCAGAGCAACAGGTGGCAGCCACCCTCTCACCTTAACGTTTGACTTGCCATAAATTATCCCAAGAATAAAAAACGAAATCCAAGGAAATACCGAATAATAGCCATTGAAAAACAAAAAACCAACTACACTCATGGCGTTCACCTCGGCTATATTTATTCCTGAAAAGGACGGGTAAATAGGCACGTCGAGATTCCCTAAAACAGAAGATAAAAGCACTACTGAGAAAAGAAGGACTTGTAGGAAAAAATTATCCCATTTAACAAACACCGGAGACACGAAAAAACAAATACCTGCAATGACTAATATATTCTCTGGCCAAAAACCAATAAACAACAATCCCAAACCAAACAACACGAGACCTCTTCTACTGTAATGGCCCATGAGTCTTGTTCGGCTGTGTTTTTTACCCTTGAACGCAAGGGTCATCGTATAGCCATTCAGAAAAAGAAATAATGCTGGAAAAAATCCAAACCAAATGAAATATACTTCCTGTGAATTTCTATAAGGTGGAGAAGACTTCAGAACGTATAAAATATCCTTCAAGACGAATGTCTCATTGGCCAAAATCGTTCCCACAATTGCCAGTAGATATGACACCGCAATCCCTTTAATTTCTCTATTCGAAGACATGTTCAAATATACAATTCGAACTTAAACTTTTGGTAAAAAAATGAGTAAGAGTAGCGCAATGGCGAAAGTCGAGAGAGCAACTTTTTTCAGTTCAGAGTCGAGTAGCTGCGGATTTGTGCAAGAATGCACCTTCTTTGCGTGCACAACAAGAATTACAAAAGGTAACAAATAAAAGGCGTAATGACTTGGTGTAACAAAAACTTCGGCAACGGCCGCTATAAAAGCAGCACCCAGCCAAACGAAATGCAAGCGCTTTCCGTTTTCAAATCCGAGCTTCACCACCAAAGTATATTTCCCTGCTTTAGCGTCGGAGACATGGTCGCGAAGATTGTTCAAATGAAGCACTGCCATACTCAACATTCCAACGACAACTGTATTCAAAATTGCTATTACTCCAACTTCTCCAGATAAAAAATAAGACATGGATAACACCGAAACAACTCCAAAGAAGAGGAAGACAAACAAATCACCGAGGCCTTTGTATCCATAAGGATTCTTACCCGCTGTGTATTTGAAGGCCGCACCAATTGCGGCTATTCCGATTCCCAAATAGAGACCGAATCCCATCCAATTAGCCTTGACCACAAAGACTTCATTCAACAACAAAACACCCAGAGCGAAAGCAATTGCAGCAGACACATAAAGTCCCCGTTTCATTTGCTCGGAAGTAATCTTTCCGCTTTGCACCATGCGCGCCGGACCTACGCGATCTTTCCCATCGGCACCGTTTTGAAAATCGCCGTAGTCATTCGCCAAATTCGAAAAAATCTGAAGGGCCAATGCCGTTAACAAAGCCAGCACAAAAATCGAAGATGAAAAAATTTCAGGCTTGAGTCCTGCGCTGCCCGCCAATATTCCAGCAGCAGCTAGGGGCAGCGTACGCAAGCGCATCGCTGTAATCCAATTCTTGAACATTATGGAAACTTCGGGAATTGCTGAAAATCTGGATCACGCTTTTCAAGGAAAGCTTTCTTCCCTTCTTGCGCTTCTTCAGTCAAATAATACAACAACGTCGCGTCTCCAGCGAATTCCATTAATCCCCGCTGACCGTCAAGTTCAGCATTCAAACCGCGCTTAATCATACGAATAGCAAGCGGACTTCTTTTCATAATGGTCTTACACCATTGAATGGTTGTTGCTTCTAACTCTTCCAACTTTACAACCTTATTCACCATGCCCATAGCCTCAGCTTCTGCAGCAGTGTATTGCTCACACAAGAACCATATCTCACGCGCTTTCTTTTGACCTACTTGTCTCGCCAAATAGCTCGATCCAAATCCAGCATCGAAACTTCCCACTTTCGGACCAGTTTGTCCGAAACGCGCGTTGTCTGAAGCAATCGTTAAATCGCACACTACGTGCAATACGTGTCCTCCACCAATGGCATAGCCATTCACCATCGCAATTACAGGCTTAGGCAGCTCGCGAATGCGCTTGTGTAAATCCAACACATTCAAACGCGGAACACCGCGCTCGTCAACGTATCCGCCAACACCTTTCACATTCTGATCTCCACCGCTACAAAACGCTTTATCGCCTTCTCCGGTTAATACCACTACGGCAATATCCTGACGCTCGCGACAAATGTCCATCGCATCAATCATCTCCACATTCGTTTGAGGTCTGAATGCGTTGTAAACTTGAGGTCTATTGATGGTTATTTTCGCAATGCCCTCATAGAATTCGAATCGAATATCTTCGTAGGCTTTAATGGCTGTCCACTGTGTACTCATGTTCTTTGTGTATGTTGAAAGAAGGCATCCAATGCCTTCGGATTATCTTCTTTGGGTGTAAATATCTCTAAAACGCAAACACTTTTTTCTTCGAAGAACAAAGGTAGTATTCGATTCAATTCATCGTTATTCCCTGCGCTGAAATAATTCAAGTTATACAAATCCGCAATGCCTTTGATAGACTTGCTGCTGTGCGAGGTTTCGAAAAACTGCTGCAGGTGCTCGGTGTCTTTCGAACCGTCAATGATTCGGAAGATTCCGCCACCGCCGTTGTTAATCACAATGACCTTGAGTTGATTCGTAAGATAGTTGTTCCAAAATGCATTGCTGTCGTAGTGAAACGACAAGTCACCGGAAATAAGCAAGGTTGGTTTCTTCGTCTTCCAAGCCGCGCCAATGGCCGTGCTCGTAGAACCGTCAATTCCAGCGACTCCTCTATTTCCGAAATAAGTTAAGTTTTTATTCTGATTGAAAAGCTGAATGTATCGAACCACTGAACTGTTTCCCATTTGAAGGTCTGTTCCGCTTGGAATGTAATTCAAAATGGAAGAAAAAACTGTCAGGTCGGAAAATACTGCGCTTGGAAGCCAAGCATCAACTTGGTTAAGTTGATTTTCTTGAATCGAAAGCAATTCTTTTTTCCATTCAGATTCACTTTGAATTTCATTCAATGAAATGAAAAAATCCTGTGGCGTAAGATTGCACTGAGCTTCAAGACAATCGAAGGTGTCCATTGGCTTTTCGTTCACTCCAACTTGAATATGCTTCGGCTTTGCCTTTCTTAAAATGGCTTTGACCTTTCTTGAAATGATATTCGTTCCAACTGTAATCAAAACATCTGGTGAGAGCATCTGCTGTGCGGTTCCGCCTAGCCCCATTATCATACGGTCAATACAAGGAAAGGCGTTCTCAATGTTCACATTGGCGTGCGTTTCGGTTAGGACAACAACTTGATTCAATTGATTGAACGCTTCCAATTCTGCCGAAAAATCCTCGTAAACATGCTGTCCGACCAAGACCATGATTCTTTCGGCTTGCTGAAGCAATTCAACACTTCGACCGATTTCCTTCAACACATCAACCGAATTTTCTTTCAATTCAAATTGAAAAGAAGGAAGTTCGTCGCACTCGATTAGTTCATACAACGGCTCTTGAAAAGGAACATTCAAATGAACAGGTCCATTATTGGAAATTAAATACTGAACGGTACTCTGAATGGTTTCCACATTTCGAACGCCCCCCTCTTTTTCATCGGCAATTAAACAAGCTGAAAAGTCTGCGTAATTCTGAAAGACATTGTTCTGTCTTATGCTTTGCCCCTCTCCTCGGTCAATCCACTCTTCAGGCCTATCCGCAGAAATAACAAGTAACGGAATTCTCTGATAATAGGCTTCTGCAATGGCTGGAGCGTAATTCAACAAGGCTGTTCCGCTTGTGCAAATCAACACCGTTGGTTTCTTCGATTGTTGAGAAAGGCCCAAGGCAAAAAAAGCAGCTGATCTTTCATCGACAATGGAATAAGTTTCGAAAAACGGGGTATTCGCAATGGAGATACTGAAGGGTGCGTTTCGTGAACCTGGAGTTAACACAACGTCGGTTATGCCTGCGCTTTTCAGCGCACCCAAGATGTAAGAAACTACTTTTTTCGATGAGATTTTCATGCGGGCCACGAAGATAGAAACACCGCGACGAATGAATCGTTCAAAAATTAAAAAATTACATCTGTCAGCGACTCCGCCTTCCAACGCGTCTCGCGTGATTCAAGCTCTGGAACGCTGTCTTCTGTTATTCCCGCGCCGACAAAAACATGCAGTTTTGAATCTTCAATTTTCAAGCAGCGAAGAATCACATAAACATCAACATTCTCGCCTTGCTCAATTCCAATTAAACCGGTATAGTATTCACGGCCGTGCGGTTCTAGTTGCTCAATAATTTCTTTCGCCTCGTTCCGGGGCATTCCGCAAACAGCAGGGGTTGGATGCAACGCCTTCATGACATCTTTCCAAACTCCAGAATACTGGAATGTTATTTCGTTGCAGAGGTGCTCGATAGATCCTGCATTTCGAGTTTGAACTTCACCGCATAAAATACTTTCCGCACCAAGTATTTCTAATTCATGTTGAATGAATTCGGTTACTAAACTCTGTTCTTGGATTTCTTTGGTCCCCCACTCCTCTGAACTACCAGCTTTTCTTGTGCCTGCTAAACTTATGGTTGTGTATGTGCTCCCTCTCTTTCTGAATAGCAGCTCGGGTGTTGCACCCACCCATTGGGCTCGATGTTCGTCAACAAAAGCAAACACGGCCGCATTTGGAAATTTCGCATGGAATGAATTGAAAATACTGTCTACTGTCAGCCCTTGTTGAGGGAAAGAGATGATTCGACTTAAAACTATTTTTTTTGCAAGACCCTGATTTAAAAACTGAATTCCTTCTTCCACTCGACCTGCAAAGTCGACATCTGAAGAAACCATATTCTTCTCGCCACCAAAATCGCTCTGAATAATGAACGTCCGCGATGCAGCGGCATTGGGCTGAAAGTCATGCTGAGGCAATCTTAAACGAATAACGCTCATTTCCCTGGTTGAATCATAACGGTTAATCGAGCAATGGCAATTAAGCTTCCTTCGTGATCTCTAATCTTCACATCCCAAACATGTGTTCTTTTCCCCATGTGAATGGGCTCTCCAACTCCGTATACAAAATCAGTAGTGGCTGACTTCAGGTGATTGATGTTGAGTTCCAATCCCACAGCTTTTCCTCCATCTCCTTTCACTGCCTCATAAGCACCAATGCTTCCAATGGTTTCAGCAAGAACAGCACTCGCTCCACCGTGCAAAAGTCCGAATGGTTGAATGGTTCGCTTGTCTACAGGCATTCTAGCCTCTACCCGACCGGGTTCGTTTTTCAATATTTCGATCCCCAAATGCGAGATCATATTTTCCGGATGGAATTTATCTTCCATAGCTGTAATTTGGGCGCAAGGTAGTATAAATTTGCGCTGTGAAGAATAACCAAGAAACCTACAGATTGTTGATTGCAGAGGATGAAAATTCCATTGCAAAAACGTTAAAGCTTAATTTCGAATTGGAAGGGTTTGAAGTTCATGTGGAATCGAATGGTTTAGCCGCTTTAAAAAACGCCCAAGAAAAATTCTACGACTTAATAATTCTAGATGTTATGCTTCCTGAAATGGATGGCATTACCATTTGCGAATCACTGCGCTTGGGAGGCAATCATACGCCCGTATTATTTCTTTCGGCCAAAGGGACTGGAAAAGACAAAGTTGAGGGGTTGAAGGTTGGTGGCGACGATTATTTAGCCAAGCCTTTTGAGTGGGAAGAGCTTTTGCTTCGAAGTAAAAAGCTCATTGTCAGAAAATCAGACGGGCACCGCACCATTGAAGACCTCGAGACATTCACCATTGGACCTTGCACGATCTATTTCAACAAATACGAAATCGAGACTCCTGAAGGCACTCAGTCTATCACAAAAAGAGAAGCTATGCTCCTTCGTCTGCTCATCTCGAAGCAAGGAGAGGCCGTGAGCCGCGAGGAAATTCTGGAGAAAGTCTGGGGTTATGATACCGTCACACACAACCGCACCATTGACAATTTCATCTTGAATTTCAGAAAAATTTTTGAATCGCATCCCAATGCTGATAAGCGTTTTCTATCTATTCGTGGTGTCGGTTACAAATTTCTTTAAAAATAACAGGCAACCTTGCCTTTAACTCATCGTCTTATAGATGGTTACGCAGTCCAAGCTGCGTGTTGGTTTCAAAATTCCCTTGCAGGTTTACGGAAAAGGCTTTCAAATTTGAGAGCCTTTTTTGTAGAAGACCTTTTCTAAATTAAAACTTAACAGCCATGAACAAACTAAAACTAGTGTTAGCGGGAGTTGTAATGACAGCAGGACTTGCTTCTTGCAGCTCAACGGTAAAATCTCTTAGCCATGAAGGCAAGAATAGCCCTTGTTTTTTCAGTGATAAAAAGGGAACCATTAAGCCTTACCAAACGAATAAGGAAAGGGTTACTGAGCATTACCATTTCAGAAATGCTTTAAGTCAAGAATAATTATTGTGGAATGTAGACGAGCTTCTTCGTTTCGAAGAACTCTTGCGGGAAATAATTCGAGATATCGAATGTTTCAGCATGCTTCTTCAATGACTTGAGCTCTTCCTTCAAATCACCGCCTTTTAAGCAAATTAAGCCGTTCGGAATACCATTCTGATCGGCTTTTTTGTATTTACCCTTTGTCCATAACAGTAACTCTTCGGCGGGTGCTACAGCGCGACTTACAACAAAGTCGAACTGTCCTTTTACAGATTCTACTCTACCGTGCAGTGTTTTCACATTTTTCAACCCTATAAATTCAATGGCTTCGTTTACTACCATGATTTTCTTACCGATACTATCAACCAAAAGGAATTCTGTTTCCGGATTGGCAATAGCCAAAGGCAGTCCTGGAAATCCGCCGCCAGTTCCCAAATCGAGAATTTGTGATTTCGTGGTGAAGGGTAAGAATTTAAAAATACTGAGGCTATGCAAAACATGGCGCTCAACAAATTCGCTGGTATCTTTTCTTGAAACCACGTTAACGCGTTGGTTCCAGTCTAAGATGACTTCTTCTAATTTCTGAAATTGTTCCCATTGAACTTCCGTGAATGTGAAGTATGGTGATAGTTTTTCTCTGATCGACATTAAAAATTCCCCTTCGTTGTTTTCATTAAATCAAACATGAAATCGCGTGCACGGAAGAGCTGTGCTTTTACCGTTCCTAAGGGTAATTCTAAAATCTCGGAGATTTCCTCGTAAGACTTTTCTTCAAAATATCTTAATTCCACGAGACGTTTGTAGCGTGGCTTCAATTTTTCTACAACATCGCGCATGCGCTGCACGCGCTCATCTTTCTGCATAGACTCTTCTGGATCTAGGCTATCTTCTTTTACTGGAATCACATACGATTCACCGTCTTCATTGGAGTAGCCTTGATCAATAGAAACCGCCTTAATTCTTTTCTTTCGAATGAAGTCAATTGAATGATTCGAAGCAATCTTAAACAACCACGTTGAAAACGCGAATTGAGGAGTGTACTGATCTAATCGTTTGAAGGCCTTGCTGAATGTTTCAATGGTTAAATCTTCCGCATCATCGGAATTGTTTACCATTTTCAGCAACATAAAGTAAACTGAATCCTTATACCTGCCCATGAGTTCGGTATAAGCACGCTGATCTTTGTCGTTCAATGCACGAAGTACCAATTGGTAATCCTTTTTGGCTTTATCCGATAAGTGATCTATTAACTCCATTTCTGTGGCTTGCGAACGAGGTTATGCAGGTAAAGCATCGAATGTACTAAAAAAAGATGCTTCTCTAACAAAGGAAACAACCAAAGAATGTCCTTTGATATTTTGAGTTTATTGCAGGAAACATTTAGCACAATAAACTGAATGACGTATCTCAAAAAAATCAGCCCTCCCAAAACTCCCCAAAGGATTGGGTTTGGATAGATTATAGACAACGCAATTGCAGCCAACCAGAGAATGAAATACGTAGAGGGCCAAAGCATCAAAGAAAACTTAACGCTTCCCTTGTATAATGGTGCAGTAGTAAAATGTCTTTTCTTCTGGAAAGACCATTTCGCCCAAGTCTTGTGTGGCTCCGAAATGGTTTGTGCTTCGTAATGAAAAACATTCTGAGTGTTACGAGCAGTAGAAGCTTCTTTCACAAACAAATCATCATCTCCTGAAGCCAATTTGTAATGGGTTCGGAAACCACCTATGCGGAAGAAAGCTGTTTTGGTGTAGCACAAATTTCGTCCAACACCCATATACGGTCTTCCGGTCTTTGCAAAACCCAGGTAATTCAAACCTGTAATGAAGGCATCGAAACGAATAAGCTTATTCAAATAACCAGGATACTTTTTATAACCACTGAAACCTAAAGCAATTTCTTTCCTCTCTCCTATTCCCCTTGTCATTTCAGTAATCCAATGTGGACTAGAAGGTCTACAATCTGCATCTGTAAGAAGAACAACATCGTACATAGCAGCTTTGATACCCAAGGTTAGCGCAAACTTCTTCCCTTGCATCATCTGCTTGTCTTCATTGATTTCAATAACATGCATGCTTGGATAAGAAACCTGAAGTGCTTTCAAAATATCCGCTGTATCGTCCCAACTGCTATCATTTACTACAATTAGCTGAAACTTTCGGAACTCCTGTTCCATAATCACCGGAATGAGCTCCATTAAGTTGGCCTCTTCATTTCTAGCACAAACAATTACTGT
Organism: Flavobacteriales bacterium; assembly: GCA_044371535.1. Lineage (GTDB taxonomy): Bacteria > Bacteroidota > Bacteroidia > Flavobacteriales_D > Sanyastnellaceae > CAIZGX01. Next base: position 21,875 of record JBILTL010000019.1, read on the forward strand.
TACACCATCAGGAGTATCACCTTCTGATTTTTTACCTTTCGTGGCAGATAAAAAATACTTTAGGTTGTAATAGATCTGACAAAAAAATGAGAGTACGACAAGTGCCAGCAATACTATTTCTACAATAGAGAAGTTCCAAATCCAGATTGCAATTGTTTTTTCCATGAGTCTTGCGAAATTACTCTGCGCATTTGTTTACACCAATAAAAAAGGCCGGTTACCCGGCCCTATTTATTCACAAAAGGTGCGAAACTATTTACTTTTTAATGATAAGCGGAAGAGAATCAACTTTTCCTGCAGAAACTAATTTCACAATATAATATCCGCTTGCTAATGACGAAGTGTCTACTTTAACGTTTGCGCTCAATGTTTTTGTTGAAACAACAACATTTCCAGCTACGTCTACAATGTACAAATTCGAGTTCGCTAATGCTCCAATCAATTGAATTTCGTTTTGAGCTGGGTTTGGATAAAGCGTAATTGCCAACTCAGAAATCATTTCAACGCTACTTCCTGAAACGCAGAAGTTGGTTGTTTCTACATCTGTAAAATTACCTCCCGCAGCTAATGACGTTCCTGCAGCATCTGAAACGGCGTAACTTCCGTTACCGTAGGCACAACAGATACCATCACCATAATCGTCACTAATTACAAAATCATAACACCCAGGGGCTAGGCATACAGATTCGCTGATTGAAGTACCTCCCGCCGGATACAAACCATTCGAAGAAGCCAATACGTTTCCATTTTGAATAATTTCCCAAGAAGTTTCTTCTGAGTAATTATCGAAAGTGATATCTACGTTAACCGTCACCGTTGGGCCTACTATAGCGTTACATGAGATAGAAACAGAATTGTTGTTTGCGTTCTCGTCGGTTGAACCGTTCGGATTCACAACAGTAACAACAATAGTGTTGGCACCGTTTGTAAGTGTTATTGCTGGAAGATTAACATTCGCAGAAGCGTATTGCGCAATTGACCCCGTCCAGTTAATGGTTTGAACTGATCCGCCGTTCACCGTGTATTGAATTGTACATGAGGTTAAAGTAGTTGCTCCATTGTTCATCAATGAAAAGACTGGCGAAACTGTAGATCCGCAAATATTGGAAGGTACATTTGTAATACTTGCCGCAGAGGCATCGAGCTGAGCTGTCACCGAACCAGTTGGATAACCGTCTATGATTAACGCTCCGGTATTTCCCGGATCTAACCACTCTTTCAAGCGTGCAGATGCGGATGCGCCGGTGTCCCAACTAACTCCGAATCGACCATAAGAATCGCCTTGTCCGTTTTCATTTGAACCGCTGCAAGCAGATGCTCCACCGAATAATTGTCCAATAACTCTATGATTTTGGTCAAACAATGGTGAACCTGAAGACCCTCCCTCTGTAATCCCATCATCCCATTGCTGAACTTCCCAAGTTTGCGCGCCAGACCATGTTCCTTGAGGAACGGCATTGTTTTCAAATGAAATCTTTTTTAAGTCTCCGGAAGGATGGTGAATGCATGTTGCTGAAGTCACTGTTGCTGCATCAGTGGCATCCCAACCGGCGTATTGAACGTTGTATGACGCAGGAGGTGTTGAGCTTAATTCAACCAAACAAAAATCGCTGCCGGCTCTTCTTGCTCTTAGTGTACAACCAGATATTGTCTGATTAGTAGGACCTGTAGAACCAGTACATCCCGTCGTTTCATGATTGAAAACAAACACCCAACTTGGCGTTGCTCCAGCAGAGTAACAGTGATTTGCTGTCAAAAAATAAGGAGTCCCATCATTCGCGGTATTGTTCACCAAAGCTCCTGTGCAGCTTGCGCTTCCTCCACTTAAAATCAAAGCCACCGATTTCTTTTCAACCTGCCAAGCAGAACCTACGGCGCAATTCACGTTGTTGTTGCATGCACCACTCGTTCCATAAGGACCGCGATCTTCATCGAAATCTGCAAAGTGATTCATCAATACCGGACGGTATCCATGAACTACCATGGAAATAACAAAAGACACCTGGTCTTTCACGGCATTACTTGCTTGCACTTCAACCACAACCTTATCGTGTTGTAAAATTGACGTTGCTAAGACTCTGTATTCTTGATTGTTTTTATGGTTGAAAGAACCCAAGAATTCCTCACGATCGGCAGACCAAATGAACATCTCGGCACCTTTTGGAAGATAAAAATCTTCAAAAATCAGGTTAATTGTTCTTGCTCCAGCACACTCAATTCCGAACTGCCAGATGCTGCGATCATTTTCGATTTCTCTCCAGTTGGCTTGATTTAATCCGAAAGAAGTTTCATGCTCAAATCCAAATCGATAAGGCGCTTCTTTGTATTGATCCACAACCGCATCTTCTGCAGCCAAAGCCTCCATATCTATGGCTGGCATCGTGGTGAACGAAATTTGAGAACTTACGTGCTTATCCTCCCAATTAAAGGGAAAACCGCCGAAAGAGACTTGGGCTGAAGCTGCAATTGCAACTGAAAAAGCCAATACGGAAAGTAATTTTTTAATCATAAAGTTTTGGTTTCAATCGTGAAGATAATTCATCCCAACGAAAACCAAACAACAAAAATGGAAGATCAAATGGAATTCCTATTCCTGAGGAGCTACAACTATCTTCCCCTCTATGTTTCCATTCAATATCACGACCACATTGCTGGGCGTGTTCAAGAACAACTTACGCAAATCAATAGCTATCTCCTTTTCAATTCTTTCACGACAAGCGTCGTCGTTGTTCACATGTGTCAATGTCACATTAAC
>JBILTL010000198.1:0-7208 GCA_044371535.1 Flavobacteriales bacterium
TTGCGTGAAAATGTTGAAGCGCGGTGGTTGTGATTACGGTCCTGGACCATACAGCTTGTGTCAATACTTCAAGGCAACCTTTGCGGGAGCTGGAGCAGTATACACATTCACCTTTACAGGTCTAACGGGTAATGCTGCTGGTAACGTTTACACAAGAACACAGTCTTCAGATATCTGCGTGTTGAGTAACGTCTCACCTTCGTTGCCATATGGTTCTGCATACAATGTGTTGATTACAAGTACATACAATTTGTTGGATGGCGCAGGCAATACTGAGATTATCGCTGTTCCAGCATTAGCACCGTGTTCAATGACAACTGTTGCACAACCAGTAACGTCACTTAGAACTTCAGATCAATGCGTAAATGGTACGAGATTCAGAGGGTCCATTGTGGCTTCATTACCATGGGTGTGTGGAGTAACCAATTGGAGATGGGAATTCACCGAAGTGAATCCAATTACATTGAATACTGTTGGACTTCCAATTGCAGTGAATAGAGGCGCAGCTTCCAACTTCATTAATCTGGGAACTGTATCTGCTCTTCAAAACGGAAAGACTTACGCCGTAAGAACTGCTCCAATATTGCCAAACACAGGTGCGAACTATCAATGGGGACCTACCTACTATATGTGTATCATCGGTTCAGCTGGAATGGTATTGGAGCAAGGAAGCGAAGTGAACGGAAACGCGACGCGCGATATGCTGGTTGCCAACGAAGTGAACATGAGCTTGTATCCAAACCCAACACACGGAACAGACGTGAACATTAACTTATCTGGAGTGAATTCAGACAACGTTCAGATTCGCGTGGTAGATGCAATGGGACGTCAAGTGTGGAGCAACCGCTACTCAGTAGACGGTATTCTAAATACGAACATCACATTCGAGCAACCGCTCGCAAACGGATTATATTATGTTGAAGCCATCTATAATGGAGAACTTCAAACGCAACGTATGATGGTTCAGAAGTAGTTAGTTATTAGGTAATGCAAAAGCCCTTCCAATTGGAAGGGCTTTTTTTATGAAACTGATTTCAATTAAGCAATCATCTTCTTGGAATTCATTCGAACAATCCAATAAAAAATTCCACTTAAAATAGCCGCGAAAAAACACCACGTACTTGGCAGTGAATGTTTGAAAAAGATGAACGCTGAAATGAGCGCAATGAAATTCGCTGTTGCTAGTACCTTCGCGCCTTTCAACGAAGAAACATACAAAGGCAATACAGTTACAGCGACATAAATGATCTGCTGAATCAATTGAATTTTTTCGTCGAATTGGGACAGTGAAACAATGTAGTCGATGTGAAAATCATTGATAAGAGGTCGAGGGTTATCTGCAAAGAGCATGTATACCGAATGCACGCCAGATGCACATCCGAGGAGGAAGAGGTAAAAGTTTATTTTCTTTTTCACCCCCGGTTTTTCAATGTGATAAATTGAAAAAGGCATAAGTACGGGCCACAAGACCCATGCGAAAAACAAGAACGCTTTGGTTGCGTTGGATTGAATAAATTGAAAATCGGAATGATTGAAACTCAGCCACACGAAGCCTTCCGTAAACTGTTGCAGTGCGAATAGAAAAGGAATCGCTCCTAAGAATTTCAAATCGGAATCTTTACTCTTTTTATACGTAATCACACCAATGGTTCCAATAACAATGGAGGCTGAGAAACTAGCGGTAGCAGAAAAGCACATAGGATTTATTTTTTTCAAGGTAGTCTTAAATAATTCTGAGCGAAGATTTCTTTTTGCTTTTGTTAGTTTTGCGGAATGATAAAAATTGAAACGCACATCAATTCTTCCATTGAAAATGTTTGGAAGATGTGGACGACATCGGAACACATTTGCAATTGGAATTTTGCCGACGACGATTGGCATTGTCCTGCTGCACGAATAGATTTAGTTGTAGGTGGAAGTTTTACATTCACCATGGCGGCAAGACATGACATGCAGCGCATGGGGTGGCAGATGATTCTTGATCGTTTTAAGAATTATGTAGAATCGAAAAATTAAAAATATGGCAACGAAATTTTCAACGTGTTTGTGGGCGGAAGATGCAAAAGGTATGGCGGCGTATTACAAGAATGTCTTTGCCGATTTTCAATTGCTTTCTGAAAACCCAATGGCCAGTGTTTTCGAAATGGCGGGCACGCGTTTCATGAGTTTAAACAACGGACCACAAGGCATGTCGTTCAACGAAAAGCTTTCGTTCGTTTTAACATTAGACACGCAAGACGAAATAGATCATTACTGGAACTTCTTCACCCAAGAAGGACAAGCGGGTCAATGCGGATGGCTGAAGGACAAATACGGTGTCTCTTGGCAGATTGTCCCAAGCATCTTAGGAAAGCTTATGACCAATCCGGAAACCGCTCCCAAAGCGGCTTATGCGTTCATGCAAATGTCGAAGTTCGACATTGCGAAGTTGGAAGAAGCGGTTCGTTTTTGAAATGATGTGAAAATGGTAATTAACCTGAGTAATAGTTAATGACTTCATTTCTAAACTTAACAGAAATTTGCGCCCTTAATTAGTAACTTCAACGATTTCATAGTATCCTTTTGCTTTCAAGAATATTTTTGAATCAATCAGATGTTGAGGTATTTTGAAGTTTAAAACAACGAATTCACCCTTATTTAAAACAACATAATCATTGTCATTGTTGAGCAATTTAAGGTCGGAATGTTCCGGGTAAATAAATTCCCCCTCAATTTCAAGGTAGAGATAATCAATAAAAGTAATTTCATCTTTTCTCTCATCAATTTTAATTTTAAGAGAGTTATTATTAATAAAATTGTTAGGAACCATAACAACATCTTCTTTCTCAAGAGACTTATACCGTATATTTCTAAGAATTTCTGAAATGTCAACGAAACTATTATCTACTTCAGCACTTACATATGGGCATGCGCAACCCGAGTAAAATTTTTGAGTTGTGTTTGTCGCGCTAAATTTTTGAAATGTGAGCTTCCCACCCATTTCAGAAAGGTATAGTTCGTCATTCAATTTAGGTAAAAGGTAAAAACAACCCCCTGGGGCGCTCAGGATGGTCCATTTTTGATTGTCATTTCCAATAGGTCTATTGGCAATGATTTTCGAATTTTCTACCGGAACATTCAGTTGTGGCTGAAGATATAGACCTGTAGAGTCATTTACAATAAAATAAAACCCATCATCAGTTTTTGTAAATTTCCAGTCATTCAAATGATTACAACAGTTTTCACTTTCGTACTCGTCATTACAAATGGAAAGCACAGTGCCTGCTGCTGAATTGTTGTTGAAAAGACAAATTCTGAAAGACTCGTTACCGACGCTAAAAAGAAGTGGGCAAGCATATTCGTCTACAATTTGTCCCAAAACATTCAAAGAAAAAAGTAGGGTAGAAAAGAGAATAGAAATTTTTTTCATATTTCAAAATTATTGAAACTTTTGTATTTCTCAGTTGCAAAGGATAAGTTTATTCCAGAATTTAAATTCAAAAATGATTTTTTCGGGTTGGCTCCAATGTGATTGCAATATGAAACAAAACTACCTCATTCTAGCACTGTTCATTTCCATGACCTCGTGTTTGCCTTTTCGAACGCTGAATTCAACGACTTACATAAAAGCGAACGATGCATTTATTTTGGGCGACAATGAGCACGGGCGTTTCAACGTGAGTGTAACAAACACTTCCGTTGCCCCTGTAGATATTTGGCAATATCCTTTAGCGGGTGGAAGACATTCGCTGGTAACCTTACGTCCAACGGAAAAGATTAAATTGAAAGTCGAAGAGAACACCTCCATTCGAATTGAAAATTCATCGAGTGAGCAAGTTGCTGTAAGGCTTCGTGTAAAGGGAGATGTTGGTTTGTCAATGTCTTACAGGGAGAATTAGCGTAGAGGTTCAGTTGGGAGAAGCGGTCACTGGAGCAACCAGTCAATGACATTTATTTTTTGAATGCCATTAATATTCGTTGTGTCAAAGTCCATTGTTAAAAGATATTTCGGATATCCGTCTCGTATGTTTTGAAACGCAGCAAGCTCGCGTGCAAGTGTTTTCTCGTCGCTTACGGTGTAGGCTACTTGATAGTACTCGTATTCATTGTTTGCTTTTTGTACAATGAAATCAATTTCCTTTTCATTGTTTTTCCCAACATATACTTTTCCACCTCTGCGTAGTAACTCGAAATAAATTACGTTTTCTAATTTGTGTCCAAGATTTCCGTCGACTTTATTGGTTGTGGTAATGTTCTTTAATCCGAGATCTATGAGGTAATATTTTTCATTAGATTGAAGAAGTTCTTTTCCTTTTATGTCGAATCTTGCAGCCGGATAAAGGATGTATGACTTAACAAGAAAGTCGAGGTACTTGGTTATCGTGTGGTGAGTAACATTTTTATTGGCTTTACTCAACTCCTCTGCAATATTTGTAGATGAGAGATAAGAACCAGCATGCTCAAAAACGAAATCAATCAATCGTTTGAGGTTGTGAAGATTTCTTAATTTATATCGCGTGGCAATGTCCTTTATGACAACGGTATTGTATATCGTTTGCAGGTAGTCATTCACAAGATTTTCATCGATTTTCGACAAGCTAACTGCTTCAGGAAATGAACTGGCGTTCATGTATTTTCTGAACAGCCTATCTGTGTTTCCGTCCTCTGAAAACGCTTGCGTGTATTCTTTAAAAGAGAACGGGTGAATGTTAATAGCAATATATCTTCCCGAAAGCAGTGTTACCAATTCACTGGAGAGTAAATAGGCATTGGACCCCGTGACATACAGATCGATATTTTTTTTGGTGAAAAGCGCATTGACTAATTTTTCAAAGTCGGTTATCAATTGAACTTCATCGAGAAAAATATAATATTTTTCTGTTTCGGAAGTCTTTTGAATAATCTCATCGTAGAGATTTGACCAGTGATTCAATTGAATATTTTCTCTTTCTTCAAAATTGAAAAATAGAATGTTTGAATCCGATGTGCCGTTGTTTTTCAATTCAAGACTAAAGGCTTGTAGCAGAGAAGATTTCCCAGACCTACGAATGCCGGTAATCACCTTTATTAGATTTTAATCTTTAAGTAATCTAAGTTTTTTCAGGTAATCTTCTCGTGCTATCATGATATTCCTTAATCATTTGAATATCACAAATATAGGCTTCTTATTGCCGAAAAGTGATGAAAATTGTGTTTTTCGGCAATAAGGAGGGTAATTAACTGAAAAACAAACGATTAAATTACGTCAAGTTGTCGTTGGAATTAGTCCACTACGTGGATTGGTCCGTGTAGCGGATATATCCCGAAGGGAAAAAACATTTGTTTCCTTCAAATTGATTTTAGCACATAGTGATACTGAACCAACCCAGATGAAAATTCTTTGGTGCTCAGTAGCTCAAAGTCTTTAGGAACCTTTCCTGCTTCAAATAGAAGCGTGCCTTTGTTCAAATAGATTGGAGCGACAGAAACAATTATTTCATCAATGAGACCTTCTTGAATGAGGTTGTTCGCGAGTTGCGAACCACCGTCGCAATAGATGTTGTGATTGGAATTCGATTTTAATTGAGTGATGAGTTCTTTCACATTTCCCTTGAAGAAATGAATGTTCGAATGAGGCGATGTTTGAGGGTCTTTACTGATAACAAAAACTTGTTTTTCGGAATGATAGGGTACTCCCATTCCCTGAACCACCTCATACGTCTTTCTTCCAACTACAACAGTTTGAATGCTGTCGACAAAAGCCTTGTAACCGTAATCTTCTCCTTCGATATGATAGGGATTTAAAAAGTCTAAATTGTCATTTTCTCCGGAGATAAATCCATCCAATGACATAGCAATATAAAGGGTGGTTTTGTTTTGAATCATTGAACGTTCTATTGTTTGTCTAAAAAACCGTCTGCAATTTGAGAAATTATTGCATGACTTGAACTCCATGAATGATATACTTCATCTGCCCATTTAATTATAAGTTGAGCGCATTCTTCTGCTGTTGTTGCCTTAATCAAATCTCTTGAAGTAATTTTTCCTCTATGTAATGGCTCCGGGGCCTTGAGAAACTCTTTTGGTTTGTTTGATTTGTATCTATTCAAGTAGTCACTGAGTAGAGGTGATTTGTTGTAGTTCCAAGTTTGCTTCTTTTCAAGAATTAAATGCAATCTTGTTAAATGAAAATGATTGCTCCATCGTCCGTGAATTTCGGGATGTTGCAAGGCATGAGCATCAACACTTAAAAATCGATACAAGTGATTTTCCGAATCGTTGAAATCGAAATACGCAAGTTGATTATTGTAGTTTTCCATACATTCAAAAATCCCTCGGTCATAATCGGCACCACAAAATTGACAATTGCCTTTATTGAGAAGTTCTACGCCATTTTTTGCGGCTTGGTCCGTAAAGTCTTGCATGAATGGTAACTGCTTATTGAGATTTTTGGAGATTTCCTAAAATTACTGACATTTTAGAAGTAAAATAAAAAAGCCTCGCATTTCTGCAAGGCTTTGCTCCCCAGCCTGGACTCGAACCAGGGACCCCATGATTAACAGTCATGTGCTCTAACCAACTGAGCTACTAAGGAATTTAACATTTTTAGTGGAACTCTTCGTTCCAACAAAAACAACTCCTCTTTGTCTTCAGTCTTCTGTCGTAACCAGAATAAAGCACCCGTCAGGGATTTCAAGAGAGGTGCAAATTTAAACAACATTTTTAATTCTACAAGAACATTCGCAAAAAAAAATACTTCTTTTCATTTTCTCCGATGTACTTTTGATTCAACAATAATTGTCTATGATTCTAGCGTTTCAACTTATACTTTCCCTCTCGATACTCATTATTCTTCACGAATTAGGTCACTTCATCCCAGCAAGACTATTCAAAATTCGCGTAGAGAAATTCTACCTCTTCTTCGATCCGTGGTTCAGTCTGGTGAAAAAGAAAAAAGGTGACACCGAATACGGTATCGGTTGGCTACCTCTTGGCGGATATGTTAAAATTGCCGGTATGGTAGACGAGAGCATGGACAAAGAAGCCATGGCTCTTCCTCCACAAGATTGGGAATTCCGCGCGAAACCAGCTTGGCAGCGACTTATCGTTATGATGGGAGGAGTAATAGTAAACATGATCGTTGGTTTTGTTCTTTATGCGATCATACTTGGAATGTGGGGACGCGATGTTCTTCCCGTTGAAAATGTGAAGTTCGGTGTCCACGTGAATGAAACCATGAAGGCAGCCGG
>JBILTL010000132.1:0-5590 GCA_044371535.1 Flavobacteriales bacterium
CAAAAAAAGGTCCGAAATCGGACCTTTTCAAGAATAACTTATATGCTATTTATTCGCCTACAACTTCGAAGTTGAAAGTAGCGCTAACCTCTTTGTGTAATTTAACACGAGCCTCATAAGTACCTAAGTTCTTGATGTGCTCTTCAGAGATGCTGATGCTCTTTCTGTCGATTGCATAACCTTCTTTAGCTAAAGCTTCAGAAAGTTGAATAGTGTTGATGCTACCGAAAATCTTTCCAGTATCAGAAGCTTTTGTAGTCAACTTAATGCTAACAGAAGCAATTTTCTCAGCAGTTGCTTGCGCTTCAGCTAGAATCTTTGTTTCCTTGTGAGCACGTTGCTTCAAGTTCTCCGCGTGCATTTTCAATGCTGAATCTGTTGCAGGAACCGCGTATCCTCTTGGGATTAGGTAGTTACGAGCGTACCCAGCCTTAACTGAAACGATCTCGTCTTTAGCACCTAATTTCTCAATGTTTTCTTTTAATATAATTTGCATGACCTAGTCCTCCTTAATTTATTTCAACATATCAGCTACGTATGGCATTAAAGCCAAGTGACGCGCCTTTTTAATAGCCTGAGAAACTTTACGTTGGTATTTCAACGAAGTTCCAGTAAGACGACGAGGAAGAATTTTTCCTTGCTCGTTGCATAACTTCAATAAGAAGTCTGCGTCTTTGTAGTCAATATATTTGATACCTGATTTCTTGAAACGGCAATACTTTGCTTGCTTGGTTTCAATATCAATTGGATTGAGGTAGCGGATTTCTGAATTATCGCTCATTTGTTCAATGTTTTAAGGTTATGCCTCTTTAGAAGCGGCTTTCTTTTCTTTTAATTTGTTTCTGCGGCTTTCTGAATATTCCAAATGGAATTTATCCATTACCGTAGTTAAGAAACGGATAACGCGCTCATCGCGACGGAATTCAGTTTCTAAAACACCAATAACATCTCCAGCAGCCTCAAACTCCATTAGATAGTAGAAACCAGTTGATTTTTTCTGAATTGGATAAGCCAACTTACGTAGGCCCCAGTTCTCTTCGTGTTTAATCGAAGCACCTTTTGCTTTCAGAAATTTTTTGAACTTGTCTACTGTTTCCGCCGCCTGATCATCAGACAGCACGGGAGTCAAAATGAAAACAGTTTCGTAACGATTCATGATATATAATTTTAAAATGGACGGCAAAAATACGAAAAACTTTCAAACTTCCAAGCATTCAATGGAATAGCCTTGAAAAAAGTTAGTCTAACTCCCAAATTCTGTTCTTTTTACGCAAACGAAATCCAGCGAGCGAATGCTTTTGCCAGAAGTGAAGAACTAAATAAATGACTATGGGAGAACCAAACGTAAGGAATGAAAGGTAAACGAAAGAAAGACGAATTCGATTGGAATTCATGTCGAGCTTCTTACCCAATGCTTCGCAAACTCCGAAGAATCGCAGTTCGCAAAAATCAAATAAGGACTTCATTAAATTCATTTCGTTTTAGTTTTTCAGCTCCTAGAGCGCAATTTAAGCATTTTCTCGGCTCGCAATACATTCCGTACAAATGAATGAGCCCTTGCGACTCTAAGGCATTCTTTCCAACTACATCATGAATTTTCCATAAACGAGTCACGCGATTGTCTTCTAATGGAATTAATTCAAGAAGTTCTAAGGCTCGTTCTGCATAGGATTCGTCCATTTTCCGTTCATGAAGAAAAAATAATAAAGGGGCAAAAACATTCACAGCCAAATGAGCGAATAACGGATTGACCCTTCCCTTTCTATAAAACTCCGATTTCCACTCACCTATTTCCGCTTTGTTGAAAATCATGTTCCACCAACGTGAAATGTGTGGAAGTTCATCTGCGAGTTGTTCCACTCGCACTTTATTACTTCGGCGCGGACGAATTTTCCCCGTGTTCAGCGCTTGGGGTGTGAGTATTGCCCATTGATTGGCTTCAATAAGTGCTGTGGCTTGTTTCCAAACGACAACCTTCATCCGTGGCCTTTCAAACCCAAACATTTGAAGAAGGACAGACTTTTGAAGTTCCGGCTCATCCATTAAGCGCAATGCACTTCGAAAAGAAAATCGAGCGGCTACTTGCTCAAACAATTCACCGTTCAATCCAAAACCAAAGGCTCTAAAAAACTTTTCGTAAAAGAGTTGCAAGAGATCACCATTCAATTCCGTTGATCGACTTCTCCATTCAGAAACTCGTCTTTCAAGGCGCTCAACAGCCATGCGATTGATCCAATTGGTGCGCACCACACTTCGAACATCTCCGAAATTTCCCCCGCATGGAATATGGTCTCGCATACTTTTCCATTGCTGAACGGTTTCCCATTGTCCAGGAATAATATGATTCTTCAACTCAAGAACGGGAATTTTCGAAGGAACGTGATGATCCATTTCGTAAACCACGTGCAGAATGACATTTTCGTAACGCGGATCTCCGGTGTGCCCATGAAGCAACCAGTCGGAAGACTTCAAATGAAGTTCTACCGGTCCGCACCAAAGGACTTCTCCGATTTGAACCCGCGCATCCATGAAATCTGGCCCCGCATGACGGTTTAAGAAACCTGGATATTCGAGATGTACAACATTGCCATCTGTTGTTGTTAAAGGCAGTTGGCTGAACGATTGTGTTCGCCAAACAAAGTGTAAGTAATCTTCTTTCATGAACCAAAATTCATGAGACTATTAGTGAAAGTCAAGAAATGCTTATGCCATAAAAACGCTGTTTGCCCCGATTTTGCTTATCTTTATAACGCATAAACTTTTCAAATGAGACACCTTTACCTAGTTATTTTTCTTGGACTTTCTATTCACTCGCTTGCACAACCGGGTGATACCACAATTGTTCAAACCTATACGTTCGAAGCGCAAAACAATCCGGCGACCGCATACGATTCTCCTGGGAGAAGATGGTTTCAATTTCCTGCTTCGAACAACGGGGTGAATTACCAAAAAGTGTTGATGTATCATACGCTCAAATGTTTTAGCGACGGAACTGCTGGTGGTTTAGGATTTCCATGCGGAGAGTGGGACTACTTATCATACAACTACCTTTTCGAACACACAGGAGCGCTTGACTCTACCCTTCAACAGCACCCGCATTATCTCATCAACAATCAGAATTTCACGACTGCTTCAATCAGAGCAACAGCTCCATTCGATATTTTTCAATCAGAGCAAACCACTTCAACAATAAACAATCCGAGCGAAGCGGTTTCTTATGGAATTGGGAATAACGATCAGTCTTCGAATTCTCCTTTCGGAAGTGATGCTAGTACAAGGATTCAATGGCTCTATTCTGCCACAGAACTTGCTGCTTCTGGCGTTCAAGCGGGAAACATTTGGCAAATCGGATTTGATCTTACTGGAAATGCGGGCAACTACCAAAACTTGCGAATTAGAATTAAACCAACGACTTCAGCATCGCTTACGGCTCTTGACAATGGTTCTATGAGCACATATTATTTAAGCAACACAACTGTAAATCAGAATGGTACTTTCTATTTAACGTTGAACTCTCCTTTCGCTTGGGACGGTGCAAGTAACATTCTTGTTGAAGTTTCATATGATGGAAGTCCAGCGGCATTGGGTGTGGCTGCCTTAGGTGAAGCATCTAACCTGAATGCAATTGCTTCAATTGGAAATAACAAGTTTGTTCGCTTCGACGGCAACGATGAGATTCGTATTCCAGGAACAGCCTTTGCCTCTGTTTCAACTGAAGTGACCGTTGCCTTTTGGCTAAGAGGAAATGCAAATGCTCAACCCGAAAACGGCACTTGCTTCGAAGCTAGAAACAGCAATAACAATCGCGTATTAAACACGCACATTCCTTGGAGCAACAGTCGCGTCTATTGGGATGCCGGAAATTCAGGAGGAAGTTACGACCGTATCGACAAGGCCGCAAACCCTGCCGATTTCGAAGGAGTTTGGAATCACTGGGCTTTCACAAAGAACAGTGTAACGGGCGAAATGAAGGCCTACCTCAACGGTGTTCTTTGGCACAGTGGAACGGGGAAAGTTTTCCCTATGACTAACATTACACAATTCAGTATTGGTGCAGCGGCTACGTGGAGCAATTTCTACCGTGGAGATATGGATGACTTCTGCATTTTCTCAACAGCACTCAGCGATATTGAAATTCAAAATTTATACACAAGTGGTACCGGAACATCTTCCCTGCTAGCAAAATACAATTTCAATAACGACAGCAATGGGAGTGTGAATGATATGTCTGGAAACAATTTCAACGGATATACATTAGGCAATCCTAATTTCATTTCTTACAGCGGTTTTGAATTAACGCAGTCTGCTCAGGCGCTAGACTTCAGACCGAAAACTTATTTCACTCAAGGAAACAACTTAACGGCTTCGCAAACAATTGAAACTATTAGCACTGAAGTTTACGACGCACCTATTTCCAAAATTGAATATGAGATTGTCAATCACGCGCCGCAAATTCTAAACATTGGTTCGACGTACTTCGCACGTTGGCAGTTCACTTACAACTCAGCAGGCGAGAAAATTGACAGCACATTCGCCGCTCCGGATGAGGAATTAATCAACGACACGCTCTTCTACTTTAGCCAACCATTCGAGGTGATTAATCGCTATGAATTAGGCCGGTTCATTACTCCGTACGGAATTCAATTGGATTTGGGCGATGGCTGGACATGGATTTATGATGTAACAGATTTTGCAAACTTGCTTCGCGACAGTGTTGAATTGGAAGCAGGAAATTGGCAGGAACTTTTAGATCTGAAATTTGTATTCATTGAAGGAACACCTGCGCGCGATGTAAAGCGAATGGCAAACGTTTGGCAAGGCAACTGGGGTCTTGGCGGATTCAACAATGTTGTGAATGAAAAGACCTTTACCCTTCAACCTAACGAAAGTGAATTGAAACTTCGAACCACATTAACCGGTCATGGATTCGGAAATGATGCGAACAACTGCGGTGAATTTTGTTACAATACACATTCGCTTAACGTGAATGGAAACCCAACTTTCAGTTGGGAAATCATGCAAGACTGCGACAAGAACCCACTCTTTCCGCAAGGTGGAACTTGGATTTATGCACGTGCTGGTTGGTGTCCTGGTCTGGAGGGAAGAACCGAAGAATTCGAATTGACCCCATTCATTCAAAACAATCAAGTTAATGCAGAGTACAACATCACTACTGATCCATATGGCAACTATGTTACAGAGAGTCAGATAGTTTATTACGGACCAAAGAATCACGCACACGACCCAGAAATCGAACAAGTCTTAGCCCCGAGCAATTGGGAGAATCATTCACGCTGGAATCCGATTTGCGACAACCCGAAATTTGTTCTTCGAAACAAAGGATCTCAACCCTTAACTGAGGTGAAAATTTCTTATGGCGTTGTTGGTGGTGCTACTGAAATCTATACGTGGACAGGAAACCTAAGCTTCATGGAGAGTGAAGTTGTTGAACTTACCTACTCTGACCCGATACTCTGGAATTCAACTTCTACAACTGGCAGATTCGTAATTGACTTAGGAGAAAGCGCTAACGGAGTAGATGAAAACCCATCTAACAATCATTCAGAGTCGGCGTTTACTCGCCCTCCGG
>JBILTL010000020.1:0-23556 GCA_044371535.1 Flavobacteriales bacterium
AGCCCTTACTTACGCAGCGCATTGGAAAAATAGCTACAGATGTGCCCCTTCTTGGTTTTGGAGGAACGCCTGAACATCGCATGGCGGTTTTATGCGGAGAAGGAATTTGGAGATGGAAAATAGCGTTGTATCAAATGGAAGAGTCTCATGAAGTCTTCAACCAATTCATTCAACAAGCCGTGCAATTCATGGGCGTGAAAGAGAACAAAGAGAAATTCAGAATTCAACACAAAAAGAATTTTGCTGAAAATGAATTGGTGTTTTTCAATGCCGAATTGTACGACGAAAGCTTCATGCCGGTGTTGAATCAGCAAGTGACCATGGAATTGAAGTATCCCGACAACACTTCACAGTCTCTTCAATTCTCACCTTCCAATACAGGTTATCAATTGAATGCCGGATTGCTTCCTCCGGGTGCTTATTCATACACTGCTAAGGCATTCAATGGAACGACAGAGTTTACGAAAACAGGAGGATTCAGCGTGAACAATATTTCAGTAGAGACGTCAAGAACAATTGCAGACTTCCAATTGTTAGAACAATTGTCTTCCAGCACCAACGGAAAACGATTCAATGCAACAGCGATTGATGAGCTCGTGAACGAAATCAAAAACAGAAAAGAAATCACGAGTGTTTCTTTCGAAGAGAAAAAAGTGAGAGAACTCATAGATTGGGCTCCCCTTTTAGTTGCACTTTTGTCGTTGCTCAGCATTGAGTGGTTCCTGAGGAAGTGGAACGGCAGTTACTAAAATGAAAGATAAAATTACGTTACGTATAGGAGGTGTTCCTGAACACTTCAATTTACCCTGGCAACTTGCATTAGAGCAAGATGTTTTCAGCGCATTGAACATACAAGTTTCTTGGACCTACTTCGCCGGAGGAACAGGCGTCATGACCGAAGCGCTTCAAGAAGGAGATCTCGATGTGGCGCTTATGCTCACTGAAGGATTTGTTAGCGCGTTTCATCGCGGACTCGATGCTCGCATTGTGAAAGTCTACACCAAGACTCCGCTCACTTGGGGCATCTATGGCGGTTACGAAGACACCCCGAAGATTACTTCAAGTCACACTAGAAAATACGCCATCTCTCGCAAAGGATCAGGATCTCATCTCATGGCGCGCATTCATGCCAAGCAGTTGGGCTTCCATCCGGCAGATGATCAGTATGTGGAAGTTGCCAATTTGCACAATGCAATTCAAAGTTTGAAAAACCGCGAAAGCGACTATTTCTATTGGGAAAAGTACACGTCTATTCCTTCAGTAAAAAAAGGACACCTGTGTTTTCTCGACACGTTCCATGCGCCATGGTGCGGCTTCGTGGCAGTTGCGAATAACAATGCAATTACACAGAAGAGCGAGGCCATTCAAAAAGTTTTGCAGTTGATGAATGAACGTTGTGAAGCCTTCATGAACGAAAAGGAAAATATTTTCCGCGTTTCGAATCGCTTTGAAATCTCGACTGCTGCTGCAACCGAATGGTTCAACACAACGGCGTATCAGAATAATTTCGAAATGAAAAAATCGGAACTCGATGCTGTCCACCAAGCTCTCAATTTAGAATCGACTTCCGACTATTCGAATATGCTGGGTGAAAACATTACCTTAGTGTAAATTTTATCGGAGTGAAAATTCACCAAAATCAGACATACACTTATTTCCGTTCACTACCCACGCTGAAGCAACTTCGTCGTGTTTGGAAGTATGTGTTTCTGACTTGCACTCTAGCTTTTTTCATTGTACTATTTCTTTATCGTCAGGCTATTTTAGGTGGAATTGGACACTTCCTCACGGTAGCCGAATCGAGTGCGGTTACTCCTTCCAACCAAACATTTTTTGTTCTAGGTGGGAACGGATACGAGCGAGGAAAAGGAGCAGCTCTGCTTGCACAAGAGTTTCCAAATGCACAATTTATTTGCACGGGTGGTGGAGATACCCTGAATGAAATGCGGGCAATGGGGTTAAATTTAACTTCTGCGAAACTCACGCGAAAATGCATGATTGAAAACGGAGTTGATTCACTTCGCATTTCGGAATTGGGTGTTGCCACCAGCACTTACGAAGAGTCGGAAGAGATCTTGAGTTATTGTATAAATCACAATTTGAAGGAAATTTCGGTAGTGAGCAGTGACTTTCATTTACGACGCATGAGCCTGGTATTCGGCGAGAAATTTCAAGAAAAAGGAATACTCGTGCATTTCTTCGGCACTGAGACCAAGGACTTTAAGGCCGAGTCGTGGTGGACCTTTGAGGCGGGGCTCATTACCACCTTCAACGAATACATCAAACTCGTGTATTACGTGTTCAAATATTAATCGAGAACCCCGCGAATTATTGGTTATTTTTGACTTGAACTCTGAAATTACTCAATGAGCGAAGACCCATCAGATTACCACAACACAGGAGACCTTATCTCGCGTTTCGAGCAAATGATTCAGCAAAATGAATCATACTACTTCGATGTTGAACAACTCGAAGCGATCATCGACGGATACCAGGCGAACCTGAGTTATCAAAAAGCCATTAAGGCTCTTGAATATGCGTATTCGCTATTTCCAGATAACACCGCATTAATCATCAAAGAAGTGCAACTTCTTTCGGGAATTGGTCAATTGTCTAAAGCGCTTTCACGTTTGAAAGTGCTTGAGAAATTCGAGCCGAACAACGAGGAGATGTTATTGACCATGGCTGCTGTATACAGCCAATTGCGCGAGCACAACAAGGCTATTCAATACTACAAGCGAGCGCTACAGATTTGCTCGGAGGAAGAAATCGACGATGTGTATTTAGAGATTGCCTTGGAATATGAGAACCTCGAGCAATATGAGAAAGCAATCGATACTTTGAAAAAAGGAATCGAGCGCAGCCCAGAGAACGAAACCCTTCTATACGAAATTGCTTTCTGTTTTGAATTGGCCGGATTACCTGCCGTTTGCGCCATGTATTTCCAACAATTCATTGACGAGCATCCGTATAGTTTTGCCGCTTGGTATAATTTGGGGAACGCTTTTCAAAAATTAGATAAGTCTGAAGATTCCATTGAAGCTTACGACTACTGTTTAGCTATTCAAAGCGACTTCGCTCCGGCTTATTACAACAAAGCGCATGCGCTTTTCAAGTTAGAAAAATACGCCGAAGCGCTTGAAGTCCTAGAGGAATCGTATGTTTACGAACCTCCTCAAGCACCCATCTTCTGTCACGTTGGAGAGTGCTTCGAGAAGTTGAACGATTACGATAAAGCGCTTTTCTACTACCACAAGAGCATTGAGACCGATGAATATTGGGCCGATGCTTATTTGGGCATTGGAGTCGTTATGGATCTTCAAGGAAAATTAGCGGAAGCTCTTCCTTTCTTGGACAAAGCCATCGATCTCGAAGCCAAGAACCCTGACTATGCCATCTACAAGATGGAAGTGTTGGTGAAGATGGAAAAATTCAATGAAGCCATTTCGCTTGGAGAAAAATTAGTCAAAGAATTTCCTGAAAATGAAGAAACCTGGATGGCACTTGCCGACGCTTTCTTCAAATTAGGAAACAATGAGAAAGCTTTGGATACCATGTTAGAGGCAACTTTAGTGCACCTGTCTAACCCTGACATTGGATACCGCAGAGCGGTTTACTTGATTGAATTAGGGAAAATTCAGGACGCTCAAGACCTTCTGCATTACCTTATGCAAAACGAAAGCGCTCAGCTCTCAGAATTGGAAGAATACTACCCGAAAATTCTTCAATTGCCGTTTTACATTCAATTAAAAAGCGACCTAGGCTTAGTGTAATTTTCACACTAAGTAAATTTAACCGATATTCGCACAAAATTAGCAACTATGAACATTCAACTAAGCCACATGCCTAGCCGCGAAAAGAAAGAACGTCAGTTCGGACTTACGATGGTAATGGACAAAGGAATCTCTCTTCGCCAAGCTGAAGAAATGATCTCGAGCAGTTCTGAATATATCGATATGGTGAAACTTGGTTTTGGAACGTCTGTGTTCTCTACGCAAGTAAAAGAAAAAGTGAAGTTGTACCACAATGCGAAAATCAAAGTTTATTTGGGTGGAACCCTTTTCGAAGCGTGCTATGTGCGCGGAGAACTTGACAAGTATCGCAAATACATCGACAGTCTAGGAATAGAAATGGTTGAAGTTTCTGACGGAAGCATGGCATTGGATCACAAAAAGAAATGTCAGCTTATCACAGAATTCGCAAAAGATTACAAAGTACTTTCTGAAGTTGGATCGAAGGAAGAGGGAATTCTTATTAGTCCTGCTAAATGGATCAAAATGATGCAAGCTGAATTAGACGCTGGATCATGGAAAGTAATTGCAGAAGCACGCGAAAGCGGAACGGTTGGAATCTATCGTCCAAGCGGACAAGCCCATGTCATGCTTATCAATAAAATTTTAGCTAAAATCAACGGTAACGATATCATCTGGGAGGCACCTAAAAAAGCTCAGCAGGTTTATTTCATTAAGCATTGCGGAGCAAACGTGAACCTTGGAAACATTGCAGAGAATGAAACCATTCCACTTGAATGTTTGCGCATGGGTTTACGCGGTGATACTTTCTTCGATTACCTTCCTGAAGAAATTGTTTCAAAAATGAAAGGATAATATGCAACACTTGCAGCCTGAAGAATTACTTATCTGGAAAAACGAAAACAAGCCACATTTGTTGGTCGACATTCGTGAAGAATATGAAGTGGCTATTTGCACGTTAGATGGAATGCACATTCCAATGGAACACGTGATTGAAAAGTACCCTTCTCTTCCAAAAGAAAATCCAATTGTCTTCCATTGCAACAGTGGAAAACGTTCAGATGCTTTGGTGTATATGATTGAAAAGAAGTTCCCCGGAGACGCTATCTACAGTCTTGCTGGAGGGGTTCAAGGTTACGCAGAACAATGCGCACCTGAAATTAAATGCTCGCTTTAAAATGGAAATGATACAGTCTTTTTTGCACTTCGCACTTCACTTGAATGAAGAGCTACCTCTTCTTTTAAATGAATATGGAGTTTGGTTTTATGCCATTTTGTTTCTAATCATTTTTGTTGAAACCGGATTGGTAATCATGCCATTTCTCCCCGGTGATTCTTTGCTCTTCGCAGCTGGTGCGTTATGTGCGGGACAAAACAACTTAAGCCTTACCCTCCTTTTTGTATTGCTCATTGCAGCAGCTATTCTCGGAGATCAATGCAACTATTTCATTGGAAGATTTTTCGGTTCCAAGATCGTCGCTATGAAATTCCGAGGGAAGCCATTGATTGCACAAAAGCATTTAACAACAACCGAAGAGTTCTTCACAAAGCACGGAACGAAAGCCATTATCATGGCGCGCTTCGTACCAATCGTTCGCACCATTACGCCGTTTGTTGCTGGTGTTGGAAAAATGGATTACAGAAAAAAATTCCTTCCTTACGACATCTTTGGTGGTGCACTTTGGATTGTGAGTATGACGCTTGCTGGTTACTTCCTTGGACAAATTGAATTCGTTCAGAAGCACTTCGAAGCGGTTGTTATTCTAATTATCTTGATCTCTCTTGCTCCAATGGTTTTTGCTTACTTGAAAAGCAAATTCGGTTCTAAAGCATGAGAACTTTTGGGCTTCTTGGAAAATCGCTGAAGCATTCATTTTCGCAAACATATTTCACGTCTAAATTTCAGAGACAGGTTATTGCGAAAGATGTTGCACAAGATGCTACGCAAGATGCTACGCAAGATTCTGCGAAAGATGTTTCACAATACGCTTCGCAAGGAGAGAGGTATATTAACATCGAATTGGGTTCAATTGACAACATTCGTGATCGACACGAATTTCGTGGATTAAACGGATTCAATGTCACTATTCCATACAAACAAGAAATCATTCAACATCTCGATGAACTTACGCCTGAAGCAAAAGCAATTGGCGCAGTGAATTGCGTTGAAATTATTGATGGACGCTGGATTGGTCATAACACCGATTACATCGGTTTCAAGCGAACCCTTCTTCCTCTAATTGAAAACCGCGTAGAAAACGCCCTTATTCTTGGAACAGGAGGAGCATCGCTTGCGGTTGCTTATGTCTTGAAAGAATTGGGCATTCGCTTTTTCTTCGTAAGTCGAAATCCGCAAAACGATCAGACGTGTTCTTACGAGCAAGTAACACCTTTGTTGCTTGAGAAGTGTAAGCTCATCGTGAATACCACTCCTGTTGGGCAGTTTCCGAATGCAGACGAAAAGCCGAATCTGCCGTACTCCAGCTTAACAGATCAGCATGTGCTGTACGACTTAATCTACAATCCAGAAACGACAGCCTTTCTTCAAGAAGGCATATCGCGTGGCGCGCGTTATTGCAATGGCCGCAGTATGCTTGAAATTCAAGCCGACGAGAGTTACAAGATTTGGAAACTTCTTTCCGAATAAAGAAGTTACTTCCTAACCACAATCTTCTTCCGCACAGCTGTTCCGTTCAATTTCAGAATATAAATTCCTTCAGAGAAGTTCGAAAGGTTAACAATTGTGGTTCGGGCATTCAGGCGTTCAGACAAGACCACTCTTCCACTTAGATCATACAATTCCAAAGCTAAAACTTCATTCCAGTTTGAACCCGCGTCAATAGTCAATTGCGTGCTAGCCGGATTCGGATAAACTTGAATGTCGTTGAAAAGCGTTTCGCTCACTGAAATAATAGTATCGCTTGAATAAAAACCAAGCCCTCCACCAATTTGTCCAATGAACAAATCGCGTTTTCCATCGGCTGTAATGTCTTCAAACCAAACCGCGCAACGTTCACCTTCGTTTATTCCTTCGAAGTCTGTTGTATCCAATGTGAAATCACCCAAAAGATTTCCAGATACATTCGAGAAGTGATTGACTTGTCCAGTTTCGGTTCCCAATAACACTTCCCACTCGTTTAATTCATTCTTGAAAAAATGCGGAACGCTGTATCCGAATATCCCTAGAATATTCGTGGCCACCATTCCACCTAATGTATCTTCTCTGAATTCGTATGAGGCTGCGTTAGCGGATCCAATGTTCGCATAGAAGTTCACGTTACCGTTCTTCTCTCCCACTGCTAAATCCAAAAGACCATCATCGTTCAAGTCGACATATTGCGGGGCTGCAAACTGACCGACATCTATCGTGAGTCCATTGTTGTCTTTCAACAAAACTCCGTTATCTGAAAACACAAATCCATTCGCTCCAACAGCCGCATTTTCATAACGCACCAAATATCCATTCTGAACACCGATTAACAAATCCTTATCGCCATCGCCATCATCGTCGCCGAAACTGATGTACTTGCTATCCAGGGTATCGGTGGCCAAAGGTAGCCAGTTGTTTGAATTAAAATCGAATGAAGGAACGGTTGGTGTGCCATTGTTATAGTAACAAAAAATGCGAGAGGTGTGATTGTTACTCGGAGTCATCGGATCGAAAGACTTGCGATTGGTGATTAGTAAATCTTTCAATCCGTCTCCATTCACATCTTCCAAAACAGGATAGGCACCTGTCCCCAATTCAATCATGTCGTGTTGAAGAAAATCGTCCATCACGAATTGAAATTGTGGAGACGCTTCACCGCCGATATTTTCATAATACCAAACGCTATTCACATCTTCGGCTGTTGCATAAGCATTCGGAGAAACTAACAAATCGCTCACAGCATTGTTGTTCACGTCTTCGTAATATGCACATGGAAACAACGGTAGATTCACAGGAAGAGAATTACCAACTTGAGCAGGAAAGTCGAATTGAACGGCGGTTGCGCTATCAAGCCCGTTCACGGCATTTTCAAAAAAGATGGCACCCAAATTATTTTCAGACACATCTCCGATTACAAAATCTTTAATCCCGTTGTTATCGAGATCTATCGAACAAATCGAACTACCCGTATGCAGGCGATCACTCGATCTTGGATCCGTCACGTTGAAACCGCAATCGAAATTAATGCCTTCAATAATTGAAAAACTTTCGGGACTTTCTCCGAACATGCCGTAACATCTGTTGCCACAGATAAAGTTTGTTGTCTCGCAATTGCCGGTTTCCGATTGCATCGACTTGAAAAAATACACGGTAGTCGATTGTTCGGTGTACGAGAATATATCCAAGTCTCCGTCTCCATCGTAATCAGTTATCGAAGGCACATCTAAACTAACCGTATAGATAGGTGCAGAAAATGGACTTCCGAAATCATATTCCGACTCTATTGAAGCGCCGTTGTTTACAGGTTCAAAAGACAAAACACCATTCGAAGAGGTGTTCTTCCACAATTTAATTCCGCTGTAATAATTCGCGAAAATATCTTCTTTTCCGTCGCAGTTATAATCTCGAAGCAACACCCAATTCGTAAGTCCTGTCGGAAAGGCAGAGTTGTATTTGCGTGTGTATCGGTAATAGGTATCTCCTTGGACATCGCCCATGTTAATGAAAATAGAAATGCGCGAACCAATTCGAT
The DNA here is from genome assembly GCA_044371535.1 of Flavobacteriales bacterium. GTDB lineage: Bacteria > Bacteroidota > Bacteroidia > Flavobacteriales_D > Sanyastnellaceae > CAIZGX01. Next base: position 8,435 of record JBILTL010000020.1, read on the forward strand.
CGAAAATGAAAATGTCCAAGTTCCCATCGCCATTTGCGTCTATTCGTGATATCTGACAAGAGTTCAATCCACCCGCCCAAGGGTTCTGCATGTAGAATCCGCCTGCGCTAACCGGAGTGGTATAAGATCGCAAAAGTGGTTGACCGAATACCTGAAGCATAGCTAAACACAGAAGCAGAAGAATATATTTTTTCATACATTCAAATATACCATTTGCACCATCAACAATTAAGAAGTTTCTTTGCAAAATGAACGCATCTCTTACATTTCTATTGGCAGGCCTGTGTATTGTTATCGCAGGAGCCTTGGTTTTCTTTTTAATGGAGAAACAACACAAGCACAATGAAAATCGCTGGAACGCGGAATTACGCAAGACTAACGCCTCTGCTCTTTCATCGTTGCGTTTATCTGCTTACGAGAGACTGATTGTTATGTTGGAAAGATCACGTCCAAGCAGCGTTGTATTGCGAAGCAATCGTCCGGGCATGACATGTACGTTGTTGCAGTTGGAAATGATTCGCAACATTCGTGAAGAGTTCGATCACAACGTATCGTTGCAGATGTATGTAAGCGAGCACACATGGGCAAACATTCAACAAGCGAAGAGTGACATCTTAGAATTATTTAAAGTCTCTTATTCGAAGGTCAATCCAACCGACAACGCCATGTACTTAAGTAATTTCGTTTTGGAAATGGAAGCCGCTGTGGGTAACCCTGCTGTTGAAAATGCGTTGAGAATGTTGCGGATTGAACTCATGAGTCATTACGCTTAAATCGCCAAGGCGATCAATCTGACTTCGTCAGATCAATTGCGAAGCAATCAATCACCTTCGGTGATCAATCCTACGGATTAATCGGAACGATTGATCGCAAAGCGATTGATTCGAAGAATTGATCACGTAGTGATTAATCTGAAAGATTGAAGAACGAAGTTCCTTTCTTACCCTCTCTTACCTTATTCTAATCACTCGTCCAATCTTCAAATCCCTCTCCACCGCCGTAATCTCAAACTCAGAAAGTTTTTTAGCAGAAGAACTATAGATTAAACTTTCACCATTGACATTTTTCAATACAGTGTCTGAAAGATTCGCGAAGGAGATACGACCTGGAATTAGATGGTGACCAATCTCTTGATTAAGCGCCACTCTGTTTGCGCTCGGCACTAACGCTTGATACTTATCTAGACCCTTCCCACGCAGAACAGCATCTGAAGGAACCAATAATGTGTACTCGTTTTTTTTCAAAGAGTCTGACCAATCGCTTAACTCAACTAAACTGGCCCAGACAGAAGTCTCGTAGTCTGAACTTAAAAAAGACAGAATGTTTTCTTCCTTCTTCGAGTAAACCGAACGTTCATTCGACTTCGACGATGAAACAGGAATATCCTGCTCTGAAGAAGAACAGGCCTGCAACAGTAGAATGATTCCAATGTAGCAGGCCTGTTTCATTTCAATATAAAAATTAAGCTTTCACCTTCGGAGATGCCGAAAGCAATGCTTCACTTGCGTAGTCTTTGAACTTCTCGAAGTTGGTGACAAACTTCGCCGCAAGCTCATTCGCTTTCGCGTCATAAGCGTCTTTGTCAGACCACGTGTTACGCGGATTCAACATTTCAGCAGGAACCTCTGGACAAGCTGTTGGCATGGCCAATCCGAACACTTCGTGTGTTGCGAATTCAACATCGTTCAACTTACCCTCTAACGCTGCAGTAATCATTGCACGTGTGAAGCTCAACTTCATGCGACTTCCTACTCCGTAAGAACCGCCTGACCATCCGGTGTTGATTAACCACACTTGCGCTCCGCTCTCGTCGATCTTCTTCCCTAACATCTCAGCATACGCCGTTGGATGTAACGGTAAGAATGGCGCACCGAAACATGCACTGAATGTAGTCGTTGGCTCAGTAATTCCAGCTTCAGTACCTGCTACTTTCGCAGTGTACCCGCTGATGAATTGATACATTGCCTGCTCCTTGGTAAGCTTGCTAATCGGAGGCAATACACCGAACGCATCGCAAGTCAAGAAGAAAATATTTTTCGGAATACCACCCACACTTGGATTCATCGTGTTGTCGATGTGCTCCAACGGATAGCTCACACGTGTGTTCTCGGTCTTCGCGCTATCAGCGTAATCGGGAGTCACTCCGTCGTCTTCAAAACCAATGTTCTCTAACAACGCTCCGAACTTAATCGCATCGTAAATCTGCGGCTCTTTCTCGCGTGACAAGTCAATGGTCTTTGCGTAACATCCGCCTTCAAAGTTGAAGACCGTTGTGTCCGTCCAGCCGTGCTCGTCGTCCCCAATCAATCTTCTGTTTGGATCAGATGACAATGTTGTCTTACCTGTTCCAGAAAGCCCGAAGAACACCGCAGTATCGCCGTTTTTACCTACGTTAGCAGAACAATGCATAGACAATACATTCTTCTCGTGTGGAAGAACATAATTCAATACTGTGAAAATTCCTTTTTTGATTTCACCGGTGTAACCTGTTCCACCAATAATCGCCATTTTCTTTGTGAAGTCAATGATTGCGAAGTTGTGTTGACGCGTTCCATCGATTTCCGGATCTGCCATGAACTCTGGGGCACAGATGACATGCCACTCTGGGGTCATGGTTGTTAATTCTTCAGCAGTTGGACGCAAGAACATGTTGCTTGCGAACATGTTGCTCCAAGGGAATTCGGTTACTACGCGCACATTCATGCGGTAGCGAGGGTCTGCGCATACATAAGCATCGCGTACATAAACTTCTCTCCCATTCAGGTAAGCACACATGCGCTCGTACAAGCGTGTGAATTTATCTGAATCGAATGGAATGTTGAATTGGCTCCACCAAACACTGTTTTCGGTTGAAGCGTCCTTTACAATAAACTTATCCTTTGGAGATCTTCCGGTGAATTCTCCGGTGTCAATGGCTAAAGCGCCAGTATTCGTGAGTGTTCCCTGAGAAAGTAAAATGGTCTCTTCAACCAATTCTGCAGGTGTCATGTTCCAATATGCAGTGGAAACATGTTTAAGACCGAGGTACGCTAGTGTTGCGCCTTCGGGACGTGTACCGATGTTTGTCATGAATAATTTTTTGGTTCGACTATCATTGAATCGTTTGGCAAAGGTAATAATAAAAAAAGGGGCGAGAATTCATGAAACTCGTACCTTTCTTAACCATAAGCGGTTCGAAATGTTGATTAATTACTCTAAGTACAACTCTACCAGTCCTTCAGGCGCTGCTGTAGAAATGGTCTGACTTTCGTCATCGATTTCCAAAACAAATTCAGGTTGAAGGGGAAGTAAAATAAGCTTACCCGTGTTGTGACGAATTTCCAATTGAGGATTCTTTCTATGCTCTACCACTTCTTCCACCACTCCAATGTTTCCATGAGCTTGATCGAAGACCGTGTAACCGACCCAATTCACCATATCTCTTCGGTCTTCGTCTTTTACAGAGAGTTCAGTTAAACGAACGTAAACCATAGACTTCAATAAAGACTTCGCAGTAGCTTCGTCGTTTACTCCGGCTAATCGCACTTTCACCGAATCATTCGTTTTCGGTTCGAATAATTCAATCTTATAAGGAACAAGGCTTCCTTTAATTTCCAAAAATAAGAACTGCAACTCTCTATAGTCCGCCACTTTCGCAGTGTCCAGAAAAACAGTTAATTCGCCTTTGTATCCATGAAGCTTGGTAATCTTGCCCAAGCAGTGCATTTCGTCTTTGTTCATTTCACAAATATATGTATTCGTGTTTTGACTATATTTGTCAATATTGTAATTTTATGTCACAATTAGGAACCCGAATAAAAACTCTTCGAGAAAACAAAAGCATTACCCTGATAGAAGCTAGCAAAGCCATTGGTTGCGATTCTGGCCTCCTGAGTAAAATGGAACGCGGGCATCGCGCTATTCCTAAAAATTTTCTTGACAAACTAGCGAAATACTACAAAGTTGAAATTGGGGAACTGAACACCCTCTGGCTTTCCGATCGTATTTACTCTGTTATAAAGGATGAACCAACTGCCAAAGACGCACTCATTCTTGCGGAAAGACAAGTGGAATATTCTGTAAGCCGCAAATTAAAAGTTCCTTCCTTAAAAGATTTGAAAGGTAAAATAAAGGCTTGTATTGCTGAAGTCGATGAAGTAAAAACAGCCTTTGTGTTTGGATCATATGCAAAAGGAAATCAAACTAATGATAGCGATATTGACATTTTAATTGAACTGAAAAGCAAAAACAAATTCTCCTATTTCGATCTTCTTGAACTCAAGCATCAAATTGAATTGAGCATTGGAATAACGGTAGACATCGGATTCTACAAAGGGTTGAAAGGGAACTTGAATGAACTGGTTGATCCGACTTTGATCAAAATCTATGAGTGTCGAAATTAAGGATAGGGTTGTTCACATGCTCGAGGCTATTCAGAAAATCGAAGAGTTTACAATCAACAAATCATTCGAGGATTTTGAGGAGAATTCACAGATTCAATACGCATGTCTGTATTCGTTTTCTATCATTGGCGAAGCCGTTAATTTTCTACCAGAAAAGATAAAGGATAAATACCCCTATCCCTATTACCTTGTACGATCGATGAGAAATTATGCTAATCATACCTATCATAAAATTGACATTAAAATCATTTGGAATACTATTAATGAGGAATTACCTGCATTCAAACAGCTCCTTGAACTAATTTTGAAAAATGAATTCAACTAACATGAAAAGAACCCTTCAATCCATTATACCACCCCCGCCAACCAATTTCGTTGGAGACGGATTTAAAGTGCATCACTTCATTCCCGATTACTATTTGAGTATGGAAAGAATGAATCCATTTATTATGTTGGATTATGCGGCTCCGCATTACTTCCCGCCTACCGAGATTCAAAAAGGTGTAGGTGTTCACCCACACAAAGGTTTTGAAACGGTAACCATTGCCTACAAAGGAAAAGTTGCGCATCATGACAGCGCTGGAAATAGCGGAATCATTGGTGAAGGCGATGTTCAATGGATGACCGCAGCATCGGGCGTCCTTCACAAAGAATACCATGAAAAGGAATTCGCTAAGGCAGGCGGAATTTTCTCCATGGTTCAACTTTGGGTGAATCTTCCTGCGGCAGACAAACTCTCCAAACCAAAATATCAAGAGATCTTGAATACCAACATTCCGAAAGTTGAACTTCCGAATAACGGCGGTATTGTTGAAGTGATTGCCGGAAACTACGAGTTCAACAAAGGGGCTGCTTCTACGTTTACGGAAGTGAATCTCTTCAATGTAAAATTGAACGCTGGCGGAACAGCGAATTTTTCTTTCTGCGATAGAAACAACACAGCAGCACTTGTTATTTCAGGAAAAATAACTGTAAACGGAGAACACGCTGTGGACACAAGCCACTTCGCGCTATTTAGTAACGACGGCGAAGAATTTAGTATCTCCTGCGAAGAAGATGCAGCGGTGCTCATCCTTTCCGGAGAGCCCATTCTAGAACCCATTGCAGCATACGGACCCTTTGTCATGAATACGAAACAAGAGCTTATGGATGCTTTCCATCAGTTTGAACGCGGAGAGTTCGGACATTTGGAATAAATCCTAATTCTTCAAAATCAAATATTGGTAAGCCGATAGCGAAAGCGAACTTCCTAAAGTAACCGAGGCGCCTGTTAGTGCATTTGTCCATGTTGAATTCAAAAAGGCTGTTGGAATGGAATAGTTCGTTGTGGCGTTTCGAACATTGGCAATTACCAAAACTTGATCTGCATTCAAAACCTTCTTGAAACACACCACATCATTTGCTGTGTATGGAACCGCAGTGCCATAGCGAGCAACCGCGGACTCTGAATAAAACGAAAGCATATCGCGATAGTTTTGCTGCATATCTAAATTCACCGTCCAGTTAATCGGTGAATTCGAAAAGAAAGGAACCGTGCTCACTCTTCCAACTTCTTGACCAGTATAAATCAAAGGAACTCCATTGTAATACGTTGTAATTACAGAAGCGCATGTCGCTCCTGCCTTTCCGTTGAACAAGGTCATAGGCGTTGCTTCCCACGCGCTCTGATCGTGGTTGGTCGTAAATCTCAACTTGCGATTTCCTGCAGGGACACCGGCATACTCCGAAGTGTTCGTGGTGTAAATGGTTGAAGGCGAACTTCCCGCAAACACATTCTTAATCGCCGTATAAAAGTCCCAAGCATAGGTCATTTGAAATCCAGCTGCATAATGATCCGCGCGAGTTCCTTCCGCCAAGAAAATTAAATTTCTATTTGGAATGGTGTTCAATGTATCCAACGCTTGCTTCCAGAAATCGTATGGTACGCCATCGGCATAGTCGCAACGAAATCCGTCGATGTTGGCTTCCAAAGTCCAATACTTCATGGCATCAATCATATTCAAGCGCATGGTTTGATTATCGAAATTTAAGTCAGCAACATCGGCCCAATTCGTTCCCGGAGGAATAATAATATTTCCACTTCCATCTTGCGAATACCAATCTGAATGCTGCGATACCCATGGATTATCCCATGATGTATGGTTCGCCACCCAATCTACTACGACAGCCATGTTACGGTTATGCGCTTCAGTTGTGAGCGTGCGCAAATCGGCAAGCGTTCCGTATTCACTGCCGACTTCATAATAATTCTTGACGCAGTAGGGAGAATTCACGGAGTTGATTTGTCCAATCGGATAAATAGGCATGAGCCAAATGACATTCACATTAAGCGCTTTCAATTGATCGAGTCTGTTAATGACTCCCTGTAAATCTCCACTTGAACTGAACGCACGAAGATTTACTTCATACATAACAATGTTCTTGGTTTCAGGCACACTGTCGAACGGCGTTCCGTATTGCTGATAGCCGACAAGAACGGTGGGATCATCTACCACCGCATCAGGAGGACAATCCTTCTTGCAAGCAGCAAATGATAGTAATGATGTAAAAAGAAAAAAGAAGGTCGCTCGAGTCATGTTCATTGAACAAATCTAGCCCTTAATGAGTCTATAAAAAAACTTCTGCAAGCATACATCGCGCGCTTCCACCACCGATGGTTTCTATAACGGGAATATTGAAACGAATAAAGTTTACACGCGATTTCAGAAAACCGATTTGCTCATCCGTTAAACTCTGATAAGCCGTTTCTGAAAGCACCAATTTATTGTTGTTTTGTCCATCGCGAAGCAAGAGCATATTTCCTGCAAAGGCGTTCATTTGAGAGACTGAAATTTCTAGAACACTTTTGCCTAAACGAGTAACTTCATTCACAAATAGATCTCTGATTTGCTCATCTGGCATGCATTCCAAACAAACAACAACAAAATCGTCGCCCATGCACATAACAACATTCGTATGGTAAATAGGCTGACCATTTGCATCAAACGCAGCGAACATGAAAGGTGTATAATGAATTTGCTTGCAGAGTTCCTCAAACACAACCATACTCGTGCGTGAAGAGATTGCTGCAAAAGCCACTTTATGCTCATTATCAAAAACCACACTTCCGGTTCCTTCCAAAAATAAATTTTCAGATTCGAAATGCGTTAAGTCAATTACCTTTTCAAAATTGAATTTTTGTTGAAGATCTATTACTACCTCCAGCCGTCTCTCGCAACGTCGGTTAAGCGCTTCCATGGGATAGAGAATAAGCGAACCATCTGGGTGGAAGGAAATCCAATTGTTCGGAAAAACCGCATCTGGTTTTCGAGGTATTAGCGTGTCTTCAACAACATGAACATTTATTCCGTGGGAACGCAGTTCATTTGCAGCGCGATCAAATTCAACAAGAGCTTCATTTAATATCTCTTCGTTCGACAATAATGCTTCTCGCTGAAAAGAATTGCTTGCAGCAGTTTCTTCATTAAATCCGAATGCAGCTGGACGCACCATCATTACTGTATTCGTAAAAAAAGATTTTGCTGTTAATGCAGGAGAGGACATACTAAATCATTTTAAAAATTTGCCAAATACTTGTTGCAGCAACAACGAATAATACGGTATATCGAAAAAACGAATTCGAAGTTTTCGCTAAAATTAGCTTACCAATATACGAACCTGCAAAAGCAATGGCGATTAACATCGGAATTAATTTAATGTGCTCCGATTGAAAATACCCGTTCCAAATATAAATCCCCGCCCTGCTCGTATCTACCCCCAAATCTATAATGGCTGAAGTTGCCACAAAAGCATTTTTCTCTAATTCAAATGCAGCTAATGTAAGTCCTCGAATGGCACCGCCAGTTCCAACCAATCCCGCTAAAAAACCTGAAACCGTTCCTCCTACTATCAAGTTCGTGTTGCTTTTACTGAATAACATTCTTTGATTGAAAATCATATAAACAGCAATCGCTAACACAACCACACTCATGGCCATTTCGATTATTGTAACAGGAATGTAAGCTGTAAGCACCGCTCCTACAACAACACTAATCACAGCGGGAATTCCGAGGTAAAGCAGAACAGATCGATCCACTCCCTTTCTAAAGAGAAAGATTTTAAAGACATTACTGAACACATGAAAAACGGCAGTAATTCCCAATACAATTTTAAAATCGAAAAACATGGCTGCCATTGGAATAAACAAAATCGATGAACCGAATCCCGAGACTGTTCCAATGATTTCAGCAATGAGCGCAAGAATAAAAAAAAGTGCGAGATTGTCCATTCTTTAAGAGCAAGTTAAAAAAAAAGGGAAGCTGTTGCTTCCCCTTTTATAAAACATATAGACTGAATTATTCAGCAGCAGGTGCTTCGTCAGCAGCAGGTGCCTCAGCAACTGGAGCTTCTTCAGTAGCTGGTGCCTCTTCAACTGCAGGAGCTTCTTCAGCAACTACCACCTCTTCAGCAACAACTTCTTCTTCTACAACTGGGTTAGCTTCTGCGTGAGCAGCAGCGTCTGCAGCAGCACGAGCAGCAATACGCGCTTCGTTAACCGCACGCTCAGCTTTCAATTGCTCAGCTAAAGCAGATTCTTTAGCAGAAGAAAGACCGTCGCGTTTCGCTTGAATCTTAGCATCTTTAGAATCTAACCAAGCGTTGAATTTAGCATCAGCTTGTTCTTGTGTCAATGCACCTTTCTTTACTCCTTTGTTCAAGTGCGCTTTGTATAAAACACCTTTGTAAGAAAGAATTGCACGAGCAGTGTCTGTAGGCTGCGCTCCGTTAAACAACCAAGTAACTGCTTTGTCTGTGTCTAACACAATTGTAGCAGGATTGGTGTTCGGATTGTAGCTTCCGATACGCTCAATGAATTTACCATCACGCGGAGAACGCGCATCAGCGGCAACAATGTGGAAGAATGGTTTACCCTTCTTACCGTGGCGCTGTAATCTAATTTTAACTGACATAGTTTTTTGTTTTGTGGGTACGAAACCCGATTAACAATTTTTAATTGGAAGGCAAATATAGGTTATTTTCTTCAATTTCAGGCAAAAAACTAGTTTTCCCTGACTACAGAAACCTTAACCACTTGCCCCCCCACTCTCACAAAGTACATTCCTGAAGGCCAATGTGTTGAATTGAAACTCATGGTTTCATTTAGGACAACTCCTCTTTCAATAAAGCTTCCAGTAATGTCATAGATACCATAAGCCTCTCCCATACTGTTTGGGCTCACTTGAATTTTGAAAGAATTCGAGGCTGGATTCGGATAAGCCTTAATATTCGAAAACGCCAATTGATCATCGACTAATGATGTTAAGCAGTGCCCGGGAATGTTTTCGTCTAGCCAAGCAATACGCTGAGAAATCCAAGCTTTCAATGTATCCAATTCTGCATTGAATGTGGCAGGCATGGCGCCAATTTCAGGCGCGGGTCCGCTTACACCGAGTATGGGCCATCTTTGAAAGTGCCTCGCCTGTGCATTCTGAAGTAGACTTCGATTGAATTCAATATTTGCGAAGATTATAGCGGTATCTAAAACATTCGTTCTGTAATACTCATAATCGCATCGCAACTCATTTTGAAAGGTCGTGTCTTGCAGCAAGCGCACATAGTAGCCTGTTCCGTAATTGTCGGTCCCACAATCATTGTTGAGATGCGCCCAACCCGAGCCGTCTAGGTTTTCATATATGGAACATCCATACAAGTTCTTCCAAGCCCAATCGAAATCCCAAACCGGTCCGGCCTTCAACTTCCCTCCATTTGAATTTTTATCCTTGTGGAAGAACACACTCTTCTTAAAACCGTCTGCGTTCCTCGAAACTTCATTCACTAGCAAATAATCGATGAACGATTTGGTGTCGAGGTATTTTCGATAACCCAAATCTGGATCTGTGAAATTGCTGCTGTACAAAGCTGTCTCTAAAGAGTCAATGAAAGAAGCGATGTAATCTTTTTGCGGTTGAAGTAATTCAAGTTCATTCGGCGATTGATAAATGAAGTGAATATCGAAACCCGGATGATCAATTGGCGAATAATTCGATTGAAAACTGTTGTTCCAATTCCAAAGATTTTGTTGAAGTATGTAGCCCCCAGTAATTGAATCACCACCCAAATCAAGCGGTGTTAGGTTAGCAATATCTACACGAGTAGAATCTCGCTTAATTTTTTCAGCCAACAAATAAATACCCTTGTATGAACTGTCAACTCTGACTTCCACTAATCGCGAACGAACACTGTAGTTCCCCATTCCTCCAAACATTTGAAAGGCCAGTGCATTTCTTAGCATTGAACGATCGTTGTAGTTGGAAAGCAGCACCCAGTCGTTCTCTGCCGGCATACCCAATATTGAAACATTGTTGTTGGTGCCATCGGCTAAACGTGTTTCAAAGGCATAAGGTGTTTGAGGATAGCCCGAAGATGAAGCTCCACGAATTTCAATTCCAATGTTTCCATTGTACACATTCGCGCTGTCATTGACATAAGTTAGATTACCAAATCCATTGTACTTAATCTCCATGCTGCAATTGATTTTGGTGTCTTGCACAATGGTCTGCCCTTGAGTATTGATTAACACAATGGGCAATTCAGAACTATCGAAATTAATTACCCCATTATCATTTGCACACAATTCAAATGTTCCGGTGGCACCTCCGTAACCGAACACTTGAACATACAGGGTTTCACCTGGTGTCATGTCGAACAATGATGCTAATGAAAAATAACCATCACCACTATCATCGTCGCAAGCCACAGCGTATACACTGCTGCATTGCCCGCCTCGCCAAACAGCAAGTCCTGTATCTGTAAGACTCCCATTACTCGTAACGAAACTTACATTTCCCGAAGCGGGAACGACCACGGAATACCATTGATCTGCACCTGAATAATTTGCGCAACCCGGATTCAATCCTGAATTATTCGCGTTTACGTTTGAACCGTTAACACATGCGCCCATCTCCATTGGAATTGAATTGCACGGATGATTTCCTGGAAGTGTATTCGAATTGCAATTGCCTGTTCCAGTAAATATATTTCCAACAGTGGGATTTGGCCCATTTGAAAAAACTAAATTCCAAGAGGCGTCGTACAGACTGTATGAATTCTCGTTTTCATAATCGGCGGCGGTATAATTCAGTTGGAACGCATCGCCGTTGCATATTGAAAATGTGCTCTGACTTCCATATCCAGTAGCAAAAAAGGTCCCCGCATTCGCACCGTTTACCGAGACAGTCAAGTACCCGCCGTTCCAACCATCGCCATAACTGTCGAACATGATCAATGTGTAATTGCAACATTGCGCATTCATCTGTTGTGCGAAAAGAAAGGTAAGTAGAATGAATAAAAGTTTCTTCATCCTGTAAATATAATCGACACCAAATAATTACTTGAGTCTATTCTTCGCGAAAGCGATATAGCGTTCCCAGTCCCACGCAAAAATGTCGTGATCTCCCGCTCGAAGGTGATAGGCCAAATTTCCCGATTGGATTGTTTCGTTCGGAGAAAGGAATTTATAAGGGATATTCAACAATGTGTCATACATGCTGTATACTGCTTGAGCTTTATAAAACGAAATAAACTCTCCCTCGGGATCTGCCCATGAATCCTTACTTGCACTGGCCACATACAGAGGGCGTGGTGCAATTAAGGACAATAGCATTTCTTGGTCTACAAGAAGCAAGGAATCGCTTCCTCTAAAACTTTGAAAATTGCGAGCGAACCAATAGGGAAAGCGATTGGTGATTTTCTCAATATCTTCTCCACGCATCGTTCTAAATTGCGCTGCTCCCGCGCAACCCGAGTTATTCGAAACAACCATGTCAAATCTATCGTCTGTTGCGCCCGCCCAAAGAGCGGCCTTTCCTAAACGGGAATGTCCAATGACAGCTGTCTTTGAATTTTTTGTTTCTGGTTGAAGTTCTAAATAAGACTGCATTTGAGAAAGTCCCCAGGCCCATGCTGAAATACTTCCCCATTCATCTCTTTTTCGAAAATGAAATCGTCCCTGCGCCAAACCATGCGCGCCATCTAAGAAACCATTGTATAAATCCGGATCAAAATCGGCGTAATGGGCAGTGATTAAACCGCACCCACTTCCAACTATAATACCTAATGGCCAACGATAAGCCTTTGTCCCGCGAGATAGCTCTGTAACCCGATGTCCGTCCGTTTTCACACTTTCATTCTTCATTACATAACGCCTAGATTGCGTCAATGTTGAAAGTGTATCAACGGTGCTGTTTCCAAAAAAATTCAACCCGACAAAAACAATAGGATCTTTGATATTCAATGGAAGAAACTTCGCGAAATACGACTTCAATTTTCTTCCTCTATACTTAAAATCAGCTCTGATTTCTGTATGCTCCATTCGAACACCACCAATGGAAATGGTATCAACACTTAAAATGGAATACGTTACTGTTGGATTGAAATCGGGACGCTTTCCAAATATATAATTTTCATAATAGTTTTTTATTTCAACCTTGCGCACATTTTCCCACATGTATGTATTGTAAACACCTCGCTCATCGTAACATTTGGTAATACCTTGCAGAGACGGGTCTTCTTTTCGCAATTCCGGAGAATGAACCTTTTCAATCGAGCGAACGCAAGACTCAAACGATGAGGCTGCGAAAGCTATTAACAGAACAACTAAAACTTTTGAATTCTTCATTATTCTGCAATTCTATAAGCCATTTTGTAACCCAACCATGCCATGGGAATGTAAGCCAATCCCAAATCTAACGCATCGAACCAAAGTGGCGATGGCAGAATAAAAATCATAATAACTCCACCTGTAAAAAACAAAAAACCGACCATCAAAGCTCGGAAAAATCTTCGTCCTTTACTGAACATGGTCACCAGAAAAGCACCGATGAATGTTCCAATCGCGTGTGCTAAAAAAGGCATTATAAAATGCTTCGGCTCCATGGCTGACATAGCAGCCATTAATCCTTCGTTAGTGGTTAAATCAAATCCGGCAGGAGGTGGAATAATCGCACTACTCAAATTAATAATAAGTCCATTCACTAAACCACCGACAAAGACGCCAGCAACAAAAACAAATAGATTGCGAAGTATTGGTTTCATTCAGTAAAAATTCGGTGTGAAGATAAGTCGAAGTTCACGAATGATCTCGTCCGAAATAACCTTTGCTTTCAACTCTGTGCGAAAAGAAATTAATGAAAAGCACAACGAACATAAGGAAGAAAAGCGACTGTGCACTAACCAAGAACTTACCCATTGGCGCTACTGGATAGTAATCGCTAAATCCGATTGTAACCGAAGTGACAAAGGAGAAATAAATAGAATCGAACCAATGCGTAAAAGGCTTGTTGAGATAGTTTCCTCTCGCGTAAATCAATCCGAACGTAAAAACAATCTCAAGATAGTTAATCAACAACAACAGCATTGACCTCCTGTAAGATCTGGGGTTGGAAAACAAATCGGATGCGAAAATGAGTGTTGGAACATAGAGCATTGTTTCAAGCAAAAACCAAAGTAGAATATAGAACAACCAATTCTTATCCTGCCACCCGAAATAAATCACTAGGACTGGCAACACTGCTTTAATCAATACAAACAAGTCTATTGAAAGATCTGAATGCGCATTGCTTCTTCTTCCAAAAAACTCTTTTAAATAGGTTCCGAGAAATAAAAACTGAGTCAACGCAAGAAACAAACGCAGAAGCTTTTCAATTCCTATATCGTCATGATGTTCATTGTTCCAAATAGATTTGATGTTGTGCAAGCGTTTACTCAGCGCACCACTACCCTCTTGCCGCTTCCGTTCAGTTGAGCCCAAAGCCATCTTTTTTATAAAATGTTTCACTTGCTAAAGTTAAGTAATGTTTTCTTCAAACTACCCATGACTATTATCGCAAACACCATTGTTTCGGAGCGAATACGGGTAATAAATTATCTGTCTTAACTACCTTTGCACCCTTACTTCAACATTATGAAAAAGATTATTGAATGCGTACCGAATATCTCGGAAGGAAGAGACAAAGAGAAAATCAACACCATTGCGCAAGCGGCTGCCGCCGTTCCAGGCGTGATGTTGCTGGATGTTGACCCAGGAGCTTCAACGAACAGAACTGTGATTACCATTGCTGGTGAACCTGAGGCTGTCCTTGAAGGTGCATTTCAATTGATGAAGAAAGCGCAAGAGCTAATTGATATGCGCTCACACAAAGGAGAACATCCGCGTCAAGGTGCGACAGATGTTTGTCCACTTGTCCCAATCGCTGGAGTTAGTCTTGAAGAGTGTGCGGCGTATGCGCATCAATTGGGAGAGCGTGTTGGTAGAGAATTAGGTATACCTGGTTATTTCTATGAAGCAGCTGCGAAGCAAGAGGTTCGCGCGAATTTGGCGAATTGCAGAAAAGGAGAATATGAAGCGATTGAGAAGATTGCAACTGCTGAATGGACGCCCGATTTCGGTCCGAAAGAAGTAACGGAAAGCGTTCGCAAGTCTGGAATCACAACCATTGGCGCACGCGATTTCTTGGTAGCATACAATGTAAACTTGAACACGACTTCTACACGTCGTGCCAACGCTATTGCATTTGACATTCGCGAAGCTGGACGTGTTTTGAATGAAGGTGGAAAGCCTGTATTGGATGAAAACGGAGAGCCTAAGCGCATTCCAGGAACATTGAAATCTGTAAAAGGAATTGGTTGGTATATTGAAGAATACGGAGTGGCTCAATTATCATTGAACCTCACAAACATAAATATCACTCCGGTGCATATTGC
>JBILTL010000111.1:0-6882 GCA_044371535.1 Flavobacteriales bacterium
TACGTCAGCTGCTACAGTTGCGATTATGCCTGAAGCTGAAGAGTTCGACGTTGTTGTAAACATGTCAGACATTCGCAGAGATACTTACCGCGCAAGTGGAGCTGGTGGACAGCACGTAAACAAAACTGAATCTGCCGTTCGTTTAACGCACATTCCAACAGGTGTTATTGTTGCTTGTCAGGAAGGAAGAAGTCAGCATGAAAATATGGACAAGGCCATGACCATGCTTCGCTCAAGAATCTTCGAAGCGGAAGTGAATCGCAGACACGAAGAGCGTTCACGTATGCGAAAGTCTTTGGTAAGTACTGGAGACCGAAGCGCGAAGATTCGCACGTACAATTATCCGCAAGGACGTGTGACCGATCACCGCATTAACTTAACCTTGTACAATTTGGATGCGGCTATGAACGGCGAAATTTCTGAAGTGATAGAAGCATTGAAATTAGCAGAGAATACAGAAAAACTTAAGGAAGGAAATTCATAAGATGAATAAGGCAAAATTGGTAGAGCTCATTCGTTCAAGAAAAAGTTTCTTGTGCGTTGGATTGGATACAGACCCCTCGAAGCTTCCAGCGGGTGTTAGCGCGCTTGAATTCAATAAGGCGATTATTGACGCGACAAGAGAGTTTGCGGTGTCTTATAAGCCTAATTTGGCGTTTTACGAAGCCATGGGAAGACAGGGTTGGGATATACTTGAGGAAACCGTTGAATATATCGGAAACGAGCACTTCACCATAGCAGATGCTAAACGCGGAGACATTGGAAACACCTCAAGCTATTACGCGAAAGCATTTTTTGAAACCTACGGATTCGATAGCATTACGGTCGCTCCTTATATGGGCAAAGACAGCGTTTCGCCATTCTTGCAATTTCAAGACAAGTGGGCAATAGTATTGGCTCTTACTTCAAACGAAGGCTCGAAAGATTTTCAAACACAGAAAATAGGAGAGGAGTATCTTTTTGAAAAAGTACTTCGCGATGTGGCTTCATGGGGAACCGATGAGAACACGATGTTCGTAGTTGGCGCAACCAAAGCGGAAAGCCTAGCGCAAATTCGTCAAATTATTCCAAATCACTTCTTGCTTGTTCCAGGCGTTGGTGCACAAGGCGGTAGCTTGCAAGATGTTGTTAAGTACGGAATGAATAACGAAGTTGGATTGTTAGTGAACGCCAGTCGTTCGATCTTGTACGCTTCATCTGGCGCAGATTACGCTAGCGCTGCTGCTGCCGAAGCGAAGAAGATGCAAGAGGAAATGGCGGTTTATTTATAATTTATCTTCCGGATTTCTTCTGAAATGAAAAACGGATAATACGATTATTTCGTCATTGGGGAGAACCTCAAAAATAACTGCAAAAGGAAATTTGTTTATCACGGCCTCCCTAATATTCTTGAATTTAACAGGGAAAAGAAGTGGATTGGACTCGATTATTTCTAGAATTGAAAAGACTTCCTTAGTGAAGGAAGTTGCTAAATTAATTTGGTTGTTCTCATAGTAATCTCGAGCATTTTCGATTTCTTGAAATGCTTTTTCTAATATAACTATTTGAAATTTTTTCATTGAAAAAATTAGATCTCGCCTAGTTTTTTCTTCGCTTCAGCTAATGAAAGCCTGGACTCAGCGCCAGCTTGATACTGCACAGATCGTTGTATCATTTCTTCTTGATCTTTTTGTGAAAGCATACTAGAATTGTTCTCGCGGTATACTTCAAGCAATTTGAATACTACTTCAAGAACCTTACTATCGGCTTCTTCTATATATTCATGAACTTTCGTTCTTAGCGCAGCTGTTGTCATAAAATCATTGTATTATAATCTAATCTAATTAATTTTTTCGGAAGGGCACAAGTTTTAGATCTGAAATATTTTTAAAAGCAGAAGTGCCAAAAAAAATGGCGGTCTTTTTATAACCGCCATTTTAAGTTCTGAAAAAAAAAGTTTATTTAGAAAGATAAACATCTCCCGAAAGCTTTCCGCTGAAAGCTTTCCATTCACCATAAGCGTTGTAGCTATGTCCAATAACTCGATCTTGATTTTCGTCCATTTCAGGACAGTCTGTAAAATAAATGGTGAAGAATCCATCCCATTTGTCGTCACCTGGTTCTCTTAGAATTATTTTGTAAGCTCTTTGATTGCCTCCACATTCTCCGTCCCCTTGCCTGTCGTCTTCCATGATGGTTCCAGAAACTGGACGTCTGTTGCTTCCTGCAATGTTATAACCAGTAGCGATATTTCCTTGAATGTTTTCAATAACGACAGTCAATTTCTTATCACGTAAATTTCCTTTCCAAGAACCTAAAATGTAGGAGTATTTGGGATTAACGGAAGATGATACATTTTGTGAATCATCCTTTGGGGTATCGTTGTTGCTCTTTTCGGTTTCTGGTTGCTTTGCATTTGCATTAGTCGAAGAAGGGGCTGCCGGCGACGGTGTTGAATTTTCGTTTCCGCAAGAGAAAAGAGTTCCTGTGATTAATGCCGATGCGATGAGTGTTTTTAGTTTCATTTTCATTTTCATTTTTTTCTTATTTGAATTATTTGTAGAAGTAATGCTCCATCCAATGTCCCCACTCAGAATACCAAACCAACTCTTTTTTAGAAGTAATGAGCACGAAGATGTGTGGCTGATTGCTTATTGAAAAGGTGAAGATGTAATTCCCTTCCTCGTCTAACTCAATGTGCTCAACGTCAATAGGAGTGATCTCTTTAGTTTTTAGATCATTAATGGTAATCGTTCCTTCATTGTACATGGGGTCGTTCAAATGAATCTCGATTTTTATTTTAGTCGAAGCGGCTTTCTTTGCCTCACACGCATATTCCCCAGTGTAGTTGTAATACAAGTCTTGTCCTTCGTTACAAGTCTGCGTTTGGAAAACGATGTATTCAGTTATTCCTTTTTGAATGGGATGATCAGAGCCATAAGAAGGCGTTGCGGGTTCTTCGTATTCAGATTCTTGGTATTCTTCAGAAACACCTTCTGTATCATCTTGAGCAATACTTGCAAAAGAAATCATTAAAAAGAGAGACAGTAAAAATGATAATTTCATATTGAACTTGATTTGTTTGTGAATATACATATTATTGGAAAACGTAATCAAATTAAGATCTGATTTACCCTTGGTATTCTTTCACCATGCAAAAGGTCTTAAAACCACTAACCACACGCTCGTCATAAACCCGAAAGCCAATGCGCTCATAGATGCGCTTATTTTTTTCTACGGTTGTTTCAACCAAGATGGGCAATTGTTTTTCTTGTTGAAATTGAAATAAAGCATTGCGTAATTCGAAAATAGCGCCCTGTCCACGCGCAGATTTCCGCACAGCTAAATAACTGCAATAAATATAATTTGGCCATATTGCGTGGAAGGCCGCAACTTCCTGTTTTCGACGCCAAACACGCGGCAACCGAAAGGGCCCAATAGCAAAGAGTATCACAAGCAGTTGAATAAATAAAGAGGGTGATTTTTTGTTCTTCTGTTCGAAAAACAAAATCACACCTTCACCCGATTGATCAACGTATACGCCTTTATTTTTGCTTGCTTCAGAATGAAGCAACTGGGTAATAAGTTTCACCTTAAAACTAAAGAAGCCCTTATCGCCAACCGTAAATATAACAGACGGATTGTCGACAAGGGTTTCTTTTATAATTTCAAATGCATCCACAAGCCTTATTGTTTAGGCATTCCAAGGGTATGTGTAATGTGCTGGTGTTACAAAAGTTTCTTTAATGGTGCGCGGAGAAACCCAACGCAACAAGTTTAAATAAGATCCTGCTTTGTCGTTGGTTCCACTTCCACGAGCACCACCAAACGGCTGCTGTCCTACAACTGCGCCCGTTGGCTTATCGTTAATGTAGAAGTTACCGGCTGCGTTTTCCAACACACGCATCGCTTGGTCAATCGCATAGCGATCTTTAGAAATAACGGCTCCTGTTAATGCGTAGTCGCTGGTTTCGTTCACCAAATGCAAGGTGTCTGCCCACAACTCATCTTCGTAAACATAAAGGGTTACAACAGGACCGAATATCTCTTCTTCCATGGTGCGGAACTTCGGATTGGTAGTCACCACAACCGTTGGATCAACGAAGTATCCAACTGAATCGTCGTAGGTTCCACCTGCGATAATTTCAGCGTCGCTTTGCGTCTTTATGTATTCGATATATCCTTTGATTTTATCAAATGATCTGCGGTCAATAACGGCGTTCACGAAATTGGTAAAGTCTTCCGGACTTCCAACGGTGATAGCCTTCAAGTCGCTAATTAATTTCTCTTTCACCGCTGGCCACATTGAGCGGGGAATATAGCTTCGGCTTGCTGCAGAACATTTCTGTCCTTGAAACTCGAATGCGCCACGCACAATAGCCGTAGCAACTTCTTCCGCATTTGCAGACGGATGAGCAACAATGAAGTCTTTTCCACCTGTTTCTCCAACAATACGCGGATAAGTTCTGTATTTGTCTAAGTTGCTTCCAATCTCTTTCCACAAGTGCTTGAATACAGCGGTAGATCCAGTGAAGTGAAGCCCTGCGAAATCTCTGTGCGAGAAGACTACATCTCCAGCAACAGGTCCGTCAACGGTAATCATGTTAATTACGCCGTCTGGTAATCCAGCATCACGGAACAATTCCATAATCACATGCGCACTGTACACTTGCGTATCTGCAGGCTTCCACACGCACACATTACCCATCATAGCTGCACTAGCAGGCAAGTTTCCTGCAATAGCCGTGAAGTTGAATGGAGTAATAGCGAAAACGAATCCTTCTAACGGACGATATTCTAAACGGTTCCACATACCCGGTTGAGAACCTGGTTGCTCGTTATAAATCTGTTGCATATACAACACATTGAAACGAAGGAAATCGATGAACTCACATGCCGCATCTATTTCAGCTTGATGTGCATTCTTTCCTTGTCCCAACATAGTTGCAGCATTCATGCGGTCTCTGTATGGCCCAGCCAATAAATCTGCTGCACGAAGGAAGATCGCTGCACGATGTTCCCAAGGCAATTGACCCCAACGCTCACGTGCTGCTAACGCGGTATCAATGGCTTCAATCACGTGGTCTTTCGTCCCGCGATTCAAATAGCCCAATACTTTCGCGTGTTCTTGCGGTGAAGTAAGCGCAAGCTTTTCTTCTGTGCGAATCAATTCAGATCCGATATACATGGGAACATCAATAGGTTCCTGATTGTACATTTTTTTGTACATGGCTGAAAGCGATGCACGCTCTGCACTTCCGGGTGCATATCCTTTTACAGGTTCGTTAACAGGAAGTGGTACTTGAAATACTCCTTTAGGCATATCTTATTTTTTTGGAGCAAGGAAACCGTAGTTCTTGCTGTAGTTTAACATTTGTTCTGCGAAGGTCTTGGTGTAACTCACGGTTACATCAATCATTTTTCCGTTTGAATCTAACACAGGTGTTAGAATAGGATTTACAAATCCGTTGTATGGAGGAATGTTTAATTTCTCTGATCTAGCAAGCACTTCAGCATGCAAGGTTGGATCTACTTTCTTTCCGTATCCGTCGGCCAATGCTTTCGCAGCGTTGTAATCGCCTTGTGAAGTAATGCGTTGAACTTCGCGCAACAATTCACCCACTAGGTCGCGCATCTTGTCGTAATCGTTAATGTTGAAATACGTTTTGCCATCGCGAACTTCTCTCGAAATCACATTAGACGCGGCTCCTTTTTCAATGATCCAATTGCTTATCCAAGCGCGATTGCGCATGTGAGCTTCAGCAATGTCTTCGCCCATTTTCAATCTTCTCATTTGAACCAACATAGCGTTACGAATGTATCCGTCGTATTCCGCTTTACCCACTTCCAAGCTTTCCATCAATCCCATTTCAACCAACTTCGGATCCATTACATAATAAAGGGCAACCAAGTCAGCTCTTCCTTCTTCAATGGTTGAAGCAAACTCTTTCAATGTTTGAGAACTTGCAGATACGTTCGCCTCCAATTGTCCACTTGCGTGTCCAATAACCTCGTGCATGGCAGTGTGCATTTTTCCAGCAGTTGCACCGTGCTTTTCAGCACGTGCAATTTCTTCTTCGTCATTCGCAAATTCCTTCAACATGCCTGAACCACCTGCGTTGTTCGCAGCATCTTCAATGTTTCCTAAGCTCACACTCTTCGATCCATGCATTGCTCGAATCCATTGTGCATTCGGAAGGTTCACTCCAATTGGAGTAGACGGATTCGCATCGCCAGATTCTCCAGCAACGTTCACTACTTTGTAAGTAATACCTTTAACTTCTTTCTTCTTGTGTTCTGGAAGGATAGGGGAGTTGTCTTCGAACCATTGTGCATTCTGCATCATTACCTTCATACGATCACTCGCTTCGAAGTCGTTAATCTCAACAATAGATTCGTAAGAACCACGCTTTCCTAGTGGATCGTTATACACTTCCACAAAACCGTGAATGAAGTCAATGTCGCCTTCAGTAGCTTTCACCCATTGAATGTTGAAGTCGTCCCATGTGCGCAAATCTCCCGTTGTGTAAAACTCAATCAGCTTACGAAGCGCAACCGCTTGCTTGTCGTTTTCAGCAACCTTTTCAGCTTTGTTTAACCAGAATACAACCTGCTCCAAAGCAGCGCTGTATTTGCCTCCCACGCGATATACATCTTCCACAATAACTCCGTTTTCTTTGCGAAGGTTCGCGTTAATGCCGTAAGACAAGGGAGCGCGATCGCCCGCAACCTCCTTCGATGCATAATAATCAAAGGCTTCTTTTGTAGTTACACCTTCGTAGAAGTTCACAGCAGAATTTTCAACCAATCCTTTCGATGCATCGCTTTCAACTTTCATTGCAGCAACGTTCGGATTGAAAATTACTTCCATAATCTCATCTGAAACCTGCGTGCTTGTAGCCG
>JBILTL010000113.1:0-6609 GCA_044371535.1 Flavobacteriales bacterium
TCAATGGCGGGTATTGCTGAAAGCCTTGCGAACTACCACACCTACTACGGTAATGCAAACCTCATTAACACCGAGATTGAACGTTACATGAAGGTAACGCGTGAAGACTTACGTGCAGCAGCGCGCAAGTACTACACACCTGAAAACCGCGTGGTGTTGTACTTCCTAAACGACCCTAAACTTTCTGCTAACTAAGATTCGAATTAAAATGAAATTCATATATACACTCCTTGCCGCATTGCTTGTTTCTACAGCCATTGCGCAACCTTCAAAGAAAACGACTCCCAAGCAGGCTCCGCTTGATAGAAGTATTGTTCCTCAACCAGGT
The DNA here is from genome assembly GCA_044371535.1 of Flavobacteriales bacterium. Taxonomy (GTDB): domain Bacteria; phylum Bacteroidota; class Bacteroidia; order Flavobacteriales_D; family Sanyastnellaceae; genus CAIZGX01. Next base: position 329 of record JBILTL010000113.1, read on the forward strand.
CCTGCTCCAAAAATACAAATTGGAAAAGCAACGACCTTCAAACTAGATAACGGAATGAAAGTAATTGTGGTGGAAAATCACAAACTTCCAAGCGTGACTTATTCTCTTTCGTTGAACCTTACGCCGATAGCAGAAGGAAACAAAGCCGGATACATTTCTATTGCTGGTGATCTACTTTCTTCTGGAACAGCAACGAAGACAAAAGGACAAATTGACGAAGCCATTGATTTCATTGGTGGACAGCTTTCTACTTCTTCTTCAAGTGTTTCAGGTTCTTGCTTAAGCAAGCACAGCGAAACGTTGCTTGCACTTATGCAAGACGTGTTGCTTCACCCAAGCTTCCCTGCTGAGGAGTTAGAGAAAACAAGAAAGCAAATGATCTCTGGTTTGACCAGCGAAAAGACCGATCCAAATGCGGTTTCAGATAAAATTGGAAACGTGGTGCGCTACGGTGCACGTCACCCTTACGGAGAATTCGTTACCGAAAGCACCCTGAACAACATCACACGTGAAGACCTCATGGGTTACTACCAAACCTACTTCTCGCCAACCGTTGCAACACTTGTTGTAGTTGGAGATGTAACTCCTGATCAAGCTTTAGCTTCTGCGAAAAAATATTTCGGAGAATGGACAGGTAACGCGGTGCCAACAAGAACTTACCCTGCTCCTGCTGAATTGAAAGCCAATCAAGTGGCGTTCGTGGCTATGCCAGGTGCTGTGCAAAGCGTTATTGACGTGACTTATGCCGTTCCGTTGAACATTAACTCTTCAGATTATTTAGCAGCTACTGTGTTGAATAACATTCTAGGTGGAAGCGGATTCCAAACTCGCTTGATGCAAAATCTTCGTGAGAGCAAAGCGTATACTTATGGCGCTTACTCTTCTATGTCGCCTGACGATGTAATTGGAAATTTCAGTGCCGGAGCTAGCGTGCGTAACGAAGTTACCGATAGCGCCATTGTACAATTGTTGTTGGAAATGGACCGTCTATGCATTGAACCCGTTTCTGCTGAAACTTTGAAATCTGCTAAAAGTATTATGTCTGGGGCATTCGCTCGCAGACTTGAAAATGCATCAACAGTTGCGCAGTTCGCTTACAACATTTCGAAATACAATCTTCCTGAAAACTATTACGAAACCTATTTGGAAAGATTGAACGCTATTACCGCTGAAGACGTTCAGGCTGCTGCTAAGAAATACCTGAAAGCAAACAACTGTTACATTTCTGTAGTTGGAAATAAAGAGATTCTTGAGAAATTGAAGCCATTCAGCAAGAACGGAGAGGTGATGCAATTCAACACTGACGGAAGTGTGTCGAAAGGAATTATTCCTCCAGCTGCTGGAGTTACCGCTGCTACCGTTATTGAAGCGTATTATGCTGCAAACGGAGGTAAAGACAAATTCAAGAAAGTCAAATCAATGAAGCAAGAGGGTAAGATGAGCGTTCAAGGAACTTCAATAAACATTGAAACCTTAACCTTCGACAACAAAATGCTTCGTGTTGAAGTAAGCATGGGACCAATGAAATTGTCTACGCAGATTTTCGACGGAACGAATTTAGTGATGAAGTCTATGGGCAAAGAAGCTCCTGTTGCACCTGCCGATATTTTGAAAGCGAAAATGGAAGCAGATTTCTTCCTTCGCGATCACATGGCTGATTTCGGATATTCATTGAATCTTGCTGGAAGCATGATGCGCAATGAAAAAGAAGTGTACATACTTGAAACGTTGAACGAGAAAAAGAAAGTGGTGAAAACAGAATACTTCGACAAAGCGTCTGGTCAGTTGGTTTCAACCTATTCTGTTGAAGAAGGACCTGAAGGAGCTGTAACTTCTGAAACAAACTTCAAAGATTTCATGACTGTAGACGGAATGATCTTCCCGAAAACCATTCAAATCAATGCGGGTGGACAAGCACTTGACATGACTATTGAGAAAATTACCATCAACGGTAAAGTGAGCAAGAAAGCCTTCAAGGTTGACTAAACAAGAAGAATGAAAGACAACACCAATTGCATTGTATCGCTCGAACGCGCTTCTATTTTTCAAGGAAAAATATGTGTGTTGGAAGATATAGACTTCGAAGTTTTCGACGGTGAATTCGTTTTCCTTATTGGTAAAACAGGAAGTGGAAAATCGAGTTTGTTGAAAACACTTTACGCCGACATTCCGTTGAAGAACGGAAAGGGACAAGTGTGCAACGCAGATTTGCGCAAGCTAACGCTGAAGCGCATTTCAGAGCTTCGAAGAAAATTGGGAATCGTCTTTCAGAATTTTGAATTGCTCACAGACCGTTCGGTTTCAGACAATTTAGAATTTGTTTTGCGTGCAACGGGATGGAACAAAAGTTCCGCCATTCATAGTCGCATAGACGACGTGTTGGAACTCGTTGGACTTTCAGAAAAGAAACAAAAAATGCCATTTGAATTAAGTGGTGGAGAACAACAACGCTTGGCTATTGCCCGAGCGTTGTTGAACTCTCCGCATTTGATTATTGCCGATGAGCCTACGGGGAACCTCGATCCATCAACGGCGAAAGGCATTTTAGATTTATTGAAAATGATTAGCGAAGGCGGAACCGCTGTGGTTATGGCTTCGCACGATTACGATGCCATGCGCAAATACAGTTCGCGCATAATATTGTGTAAAGGAAAAAAACTCGTCGAGTCTCCGCGTCCTGAAGAAATTGAAGAGGCCATCGCCTAACGCTTCCGTATGCAATGCACCGTTGTCATTCCAACCTTTCGAGACGCGCGTATTGCGCAGGCCCTCGACAGCATTGCTTCTCAAAAAAACATTCAACTTGAAGTTGTTGTTGTAGACGGAGCAAATGACCCCGAATCGTTTCATTCGCTTCCTTCCTACCCTTTCCCCATTACCTTCATTCACGAAAAAGACAACGGTGTTTACGACGCCATGAACAAAGGCATTGCTGCTGCAAAAGGTGAATGGATTTACCTCTTGGGAAGCGACGATATCTTGGCGAATGAAAACACACTTTCGAATTTAATTTCTCGCGGTGCGCAATCAGACCTCGTCTTTGGAAACGTGGAAAACACGGGGCTTTCACACAGTGCCACGACGAAAATTCACACCCCTTCATTTCCAAATGGAATGATCTGGAAGCACACGCTTCACCAACAAGGTGTGCTCTACAGACGCTCGTTATTTCAAGAACGAAACTTTAATACAACGTACCAAATCTTGGGCGATTACGAGTTTCACTTCCACCTAAAAAATAAAAATGTAAAGGTGGAATACGTGAATGAAACAGTGGCGCGATGCGATGCAAACGGACTTTCAAAACGTTACGTTTGGAAATTGTATAAGGAAGAAATTCGGTTGAAGAACGAGCACTTGAATGCACTTCATATGCTGATTGTTGTACCGTTTATTGTTTCGAAGTATCTCTTCAAACGCCTGACTGCGTAAGCGGTTTCACGCGATGTCCTTGCGGGGCATCCATGAAATGCTGAATAAAACCAGCGCTCAATTCCGAAGTTTTCAAAGGTGTAATTCGATCTACTAAATCGTCAACCGAAGTAATGGTGTCTACGTGTTCATTTATAAAGCCGTAACCTTTGGGCAGTCCATCTTCAACCAAAACAAAAACATACTCGCCGTGCTCTCTGCCGCGATGAGTTAGAATAGCGTGCTGCGGATTGAAGGCTTGCTTCATGGCTTCAAGCATGCGCGTGTTATGCTCTTCACGTGCAGACAATTCTTCTTCGCTAAACATGCCAATGGCCTTCAACGAAAAACCATGGTAACTGCAGAACTTCACCAACCACTTGTTCGCGGCTGGAAGGGTTGGAAAGATGCGAAGCGGAGTGGCTTGTCCGGAAAGCTGCGCAGCCATTAATCGCAAATACCCTTGCTGATCTTCGAATTGAAAGAGCCCAACTTTCGGACGCTTCTTCTTCTGAGCGGCATTGTGCTTCGGCATATGGGCGCGAATCTCTTGATCTTCCAACAAAAAAGCCACCAGCTCAGATGAGGTTTCCACATAGTCGATGTGGTGCACTTCATTCGAAAATGAAATCTTCTTTTCCGGCTCTCCGTTCTGAAAATGTTCTTTAATGCGTTTGCGAATGTTCTTCGCTTTGCCAATGTATATGGGCTTTCCCTTGTTGTCGCGCATGTAATACACACCCGTTGTTTTGGGAAGTTTGTCAATGGTATCTTCCGGAAGGTGATGCGGCAAATACGCTTCAGCACTTCCTCTGCCTAGCATGGCGTTCACGCCGTCTAAACCTATCTCTTCAATAACCTTGTCGAACAACTCGGCTGTTGCTTTGGTATCTCCCATTGCACGGTGTGCGCTGGCGTTGGTAATGTTCAACTCGCGACACAAATTATCGAGGCCATAGCGCGTCATGTTTGGAAACGCTTTGCGCGCCAAACGAATGGTGCACAAACGCTGTGGAGTCCAGACATAGCCAATGGCATTGAATTCTTCCTTAATGAAATTGAAATCGAAGTTCACGTTGTGCGCCACGAATACCGCGTCTTTCAGCATGTCATAGATCTCGTCTGCAACATCTTCAAAAACAGGCGCACGAGACAACATGGCATCTGTGATCCCAGTCAGTTGAACTACAAAAGGAGGAAGTCTTTTTTCTGGATTGATAAGGGTTTGGTAGGCGTCTACGACCTTATGCCCATCGTGCAGTAATATAGCAATTTCAGTAATGCTACCTTGCTCAGCTCTTCCGCCGGTCGTTTCAATATCTGTAATTGCGTACAACATCTTTTCTCCGTGGCCTCGAATTTCGGCTTATTTTTGAAGACAATCACCTATTGTTATGAAAAAAAGTTTCTTGTTCATATCTCTCTGCTACTTAAGCCTATTGTTTTCCAGCGTGTTCGCTCAAGATAGCGATGAGCGCAAAGGATTTCGCTTCGGGCTTAACATGGGCATGTACTTCCCCTCGAAGGTTTCTGCGAACTATTACAACGGAAGCGGTTTCTACGACAACAACATAGATCCGAACGGTGTGCGCATGTATAGCATTGAAGAACGCTTGAACCTGACTCCCCAGGAGACACAATACATTACCAATTACTTCAACGCAACCGGATTTCAGTTTCCGTATGATGCATATCCCATAGCTATGCGATACAACGGGGGCTTTAACATTGGCTTTCAGACTGCATATGATTTCAACAATAAATCTTCACTTATTTTCGATTTGAATGTGTGTAAAGTGAGGGCTTATGATAGATTCACCATGCAATTGAACGGTACTTCTGCGCAGCAAAACGGTCAAACGGATATTCGTATTTTTAATATTGAAGGAAATGAACAGCGCTTGAACTTAGCGTTGGGTTATCGCACTGGATGGGCGTTAAGTGGAAACGGACTGTACTTCATGCAATTTGGTGGAAGTATGTTGGGAACGAAGGTGATTAACAACGTTGCTATTGTCGGAGATCGTAATTATGAGTTAATTATTGGTGCGGCGAATCCTGCGCAAATGATCAACTACCGTCCGCAAACAGGAATTGGATTTGGATACTACTTCAGCACAGGTTTTTTCCTTCCACTTGGAACAAACAAAAACGCCGAGCTTTCGCTGGCGTTTTCGAAGGATAAAATGATTTTGAATATGAATGAATTCAAAGGGTGGAACAAGATGCTCACCTTCTGTTTTTCTATTTAAGTTGAAACGAATCGGCATCGTTTAGCGCAGGAAACTTCTCGCGGAAGGCATTCAATTCTTCCAACGAAAGTTCTTGAACTGGTTCACCACGGAAATTCACAATGGCCGAATCGCCGCTGTATGCGTGTCCGTTTCCGTCTTCTCCAATGCGATTCACGCCGATCACGTAAGCCACGTTTTCAATGGCACGCGCTTTCAGTAATGTCTTCCAAACTTCAGCGCGAACGCTTGGCCAATTCGCGACATATATCATGAGGTCGAATTTCGGTTGTCCGTTAATGATTTCATTTCGCGTCCAAACCGGAAAGCGCAAGTCGTAACAAATGTTCAGCAAAATATTCCATCCGCGCCATTCCACCAGGCACTGCTCCTCGCCTGCTTCGTAGTGTTTGTGTTCCCCTGCAAAAGAGAACAAATGGCGTTTGTTGTACGTGGAAACCTCTCCGCTTGGACGCACGAAGAACAAACGGTTGTAGGCCTTCCCCTCCTCACGTACAGAGAGACTTCCAACGATAGCGGCGTTCAATCTTGCGGATTCTTCCTTCATCAATGCAACACTCGGAAACTCGCCATTCACAAGCTCTTCAGACACTGCGGTGTTCATGGTAAATCCTGTAG
>JBILTL010000114.1:0-6539 GCA_044371535.1 Flavobacteriales bacterium
TACGAACAACACGTCGAATCCCAGCGGAGTAGCCGATACGTTGTTCACGCGTTCAATGAAATTCAATTGTCCGCTTTCTTGAATAGGCACTATATTTTCGGAAAGGAAACTGGCTTTCTCTCTTGGGTTAGGCTCTGTGGCCCATTTCCAGTGATTTTCGTTGCTCCAGAATTTCGCGTTTGGAAACGCAGGTTGAAAATGCTCGCGGGTTGAATTGTATTCGATTGTTCCGCCGCAATGATCGAAATGCAAATGCGTCAACAACACATCGGTGATGTCGTTTCTATGAAACCCTTTCAGAGCAAGCGATTGATCAATGGTTAAGGTGTCTTGCAAATGATAGTGCGAAAAGAACTTTTCGCTTTGCTTTCCACCTATACCTGTATCTATCAGCGTCAGTCGATTTCCGTCTTCCACCAACAAACAACGCATGGCCCAGGTGCACAGGTTCAGCTCGTCGGCCGGATTGGTCTTTTGCCACAATTGCTTCGGTACCACGCCGAACATAGCGCCCCCGTCTAATTTGAAAAATCCAGTGTCTATAACATGTAGTTTCATGGTGCAAATGTAATAGCGATTGTCTCGCTTTCCGTTTGTACCTTTGCGCCTTAGAAATTAAACATGGACCATTCGTCGTTATTCAGTATTTCCCCTATCGATGGCAGATACCGCCGTCAGACCGAAGACCTGCAACAATACTTTTCAGAGTTCGCCCTCATCAAATACAGAGTTTGGGTGGAAGTGGAATACTTCATTGCACTTTGCGAAATTCCTCTTCCGCAATTGACCAGTGTTACGCCTGATACATTCGTGCATTTGCGCGACATCTGTGCGAACTTCTCACAAGAAGATGCCCAATGGATCAAGGACAAAGAGAAGATTACGAATCACGACGTGAAGGCCGTTGAGTATTTCATTAAACATAAAATGGATGAGATGCAGTTGGGCGCGGTGAAGGAATTCGTTCACTTCGGCTTGACTTCACAAGATATCAATAACACCGCAATCCCGGCTTCTTTCCGCGACTCGTTAGAGAACGTGTACATTCCGAAAATCGATGAGGTCATGCATCACTTGGCCGAAAGAAGTAAGGAGTGGAAAGACGTTCCGATGTTGGCACGTACACACGGACAGCCGGCTTCGCCAACCCGCCTAGGAAAAGAGTTTTTTGTTTTCGTTGAACGCTTGGAAGAACAGTTGCAACAGTTGGAAAACATTCCAGTGGCAGCGAAATTCGGTGGCGCAACAGGAAACTTCAACGCACATCATGTGGCTTATCCTGAAATTGATTGGGTAGAATTTGCAAACGAATTTTTGGGTGAAAAGCTTCGCTTGTCGCGCTCGCAATACACCACACAAATTGAACACTACGACCACATGGCCGCGTCGTTCGATGGATTAAAAAGATTGAATACGATATTGATCGACTTAAGTCGCGATATCTGGTCATACATCAGCATGGATTATTTCCGTCAGATTGTCAAAGAAGGTGAAGTGGGTTCTTCGGCAATGCCGCACAAAGTGAATCCAATTGACTTTGAAAATGCGGAAGGAAATTTAGGAATCGCGAACGCATTGTTTGAACACTTGGCCGCGAAGCTTCCTGTAAGCCGCTTGCAGCGTGACTTAACCGACAGCACTGTTCTTCGCAACGTGGGTGTGCCTATGGCCCACACAGTTATTGCGTTGAATTCTATATTGAAGGGATTAGGCAAATTGAAATTGAACGAAGCCAAGATTGCTGCTGATTTAGAAAACAATTGGGCTGTTGTTGCGGAAGGAATTCAAACTGTTCTTCGCAGAGAAGGCTATGAAGCGCCTTACGAAGCGTTAAAGAATTTAACTCGCGGAAAAGATCGCGTTGAAGAGCAAGACATTCATGCATTCATTGATGTGTTGGAAGTATCCGATGCCATTAAAGCTGAATTGAAAAACATTCGTCCTGAAAATTATACTGGAATAGACTTAATGTCTGATCACGAATGAAGTCGTTTCGTGCCATATTCGGATTGTTAGGCGATTACAAAGGGTCGTTGGTATGGAATTTTTTATTCAACATACTCAACGCCATCTTTTCATTGTTTACTTTCCTAAGTGTTGTGCCGTTCTTGTATGTGCTGTTCGATGTGAATCAAGGAGGAAACGCTCCGGTCGCACAAGCGAAGGGACTTTGGGATCAGTTCAAAGATCAATTGAACGGTGCTATCCTTGAACAAGGAAAACCGCAAGTTCTCTTGCTTATGTGTTTGTTCATTGTTGTTTTGGCTCTAATGAAAAACACCGTGAACTACGTTTCACTTTTGAGTATTGCTAAAATCAGAACGGGAGTTTCAAGAGATATTCGGAAGAAGATGTACCAAAAGGTACTTCGACTGCAATTGGCGTTTTTCTCGAATGAAAGAAAAGGCGATTTGATTTCACGCATGACCAACGACTTGAATGAAATTGAGTTCTCGGTTATTGGAGCACTAGAAGCTTTGTTGAAGTCGCCTGTCATGATTTTCTTCTCTTTGGTGACTTTGGTTTTAATGAGTTGGAAGCTCACGTTGTTCGCGTTTATTTTCTTGCCAGTAAGTGGATATTTAATCTCTCGCATTGCCAAGAGTTTGAAAAACGCTGCGAAGCGCAGCAAGTCGAATCTGGGAGATTTGATTGCGCTACTCGACGAGAGTTTAACCGGCATTCGTGTCATCAAAGTTTTCAATGCTGAAGATCATTTCGAAAAGAAATTCGACGAGACCAACGAAGGATATTCTCGCCTCATGCACAAGTTGTACAAGCGCGAGTATTTGGCTTCGCCCATGTCTGAGTTTATTTCGCTCATGGTTATCAGCGTTCTTCTTTATGTAGGAGGGATTATTGTTTTCAATGGTGAAATAAGCGGAGAGCTGCTCATCGGTTACTTGGTGGTGTTCTCGCAAATCATTCAGCCCGCTAAACAATTCAGCGATGCCATCTTCAAAGTGAACAAGGGAATGGCGAGTCTTGAACGCATTCGTGAGATTTTAAATGCGGAAGAAACCGTTTTAGATAAATCAGATGCGGTTGAATTGAAGTCTTTCGAAAGTGAAATAGCATTCAAAAACGTCAGTTTCAAATACGGAGAGGAAGAAGTGTTGAAGAACATTTCCTTCAACATTGAAAAAGGTCAAACTGTTGCCTTGGTAGGTTCTTCAGGAAGTGGAAAGACTACTCTGGCAATGCTTCTAGCGCGTTTCTATGATCCCACTTCAGGAAGTATTGATATCGACGGAGTTGCAATTACGCATCTGAAAACGAAGTCGGTGCGAGCGCACATGGGCATGGTTACGCAAGACGCTTTGCTGTTCAACGATACCGTTGCGAACAACATCGTTCTTTCGGAATCGCACACTAACGAGAAGCTGATTGAAGCAGCGCGTGTATCGAATGCGTTGGAATTCATTGACGAATTGGAAAATAAATTCGAGACGAACATTGGAGATGGAGGAATGCGTTTGTCAGGCGGACAACGTCAGCGTTTGTCCATTGCTCGCGCGATATACAAGAATCCATCAATTTTGATCCTAGACGAAGCCACTTCGGCTTTGGATACACAAAGCGAGAAGTATGTGCAGGATGCCATTTCCAACATGATGGAAAATAGAACGGCTCTGGTTATAGCGCACCGCTTAAGCACCATTCAGCAAGCCGATTTAATTTTGGTTATGCAGGCTGGAGAAATTGTGCAGCGCGGAACACACAAAGAACTAATTTCGCAAGAAGGGTTGTACAAGACCCTTGTTGAAATGCAAGAATTATAAGACTATGATCGCATTATTAAAAAAAGAGATTCGCTCATTCTTAACCTCCTTAATCGGGTACATTGTTATTGCAGTGTTCTTGATTGTAACCTCGTTATTCATGTGGGTGTTTCCAGGAAGTTTGAATGTCATGGAAGCGGAATACGCGACGCTTGACACTTTGTTCTACATTGCTCCTTGGGTGTTTTTGTTTTTAATTCCAGCCATCACAATGCGTTCGCTTGCTGAGGAGCAGAAGGAGGGCACATTGGAACTGCTCATGACCAAACCCATCACAGATCTTCAAATTATTTTAGCGAAGTACTTAGCGGGATTGTTGGTTGTTGTGATCGCAATTTTTCCAACGTTGGTTTATTTCCTTTCCGTTTATTTCTTGGGTAATCCAGTTGGAAACATTGATGCTGGAGCAACTTGGGGATCTTATTTGGGATTGATTTTCTTGGCAAGTGTGTACGTAAGCATTGGAATTTTTGCTTCAAGTTTAACGAAGAATCAGATTGTGGCATTTTTAATAGCAGCGCTAATCAGCTTCAGGATTTCAGTCTTTGGGGACATTCAATTTGTTTGGATCGTTGGATCGATTCATTATTCGTTTGGGAATGGAAGACCATTACTCGGGCATGAGCATTGGATTAATTGACTCGCGCGACGTTCTCTACTTTGTAGGGGTTAGCGCCTTTTTTATAGTATTGACCCGTTTACGCTTACAAGCAAGAAACTGGTGAGTTAGTGTAAAAAGTACACTAATATTTTTGTAAACCACATTTATAGTTAAATTCGCACTCGTAACAAAACGAACCATGAGAGAAATTCAATTCCGTGAGGCCATTTGTGAGGCCATGTCAGAAGAAATGCGCAGAGATGAATCTGTGCTTTTGTTGGGGGAAGAAGTAGCAGAGTACAACGGGGCTTACAAGGCTTCGAAAGGCATGCTCGATGAGTTCGGCGCAAAGCGTGTTATTGATACGCCAATTGCTGAATTAGGATTCTCTGGTATTGCCGTTGGTGCTGCGATGAATGGACTTCGTCCGATTGTAGAATTCATGACTTGGAACTTCGCCATTCTTGCGGCCGACCAAATCATTAACTCTGCAGCGAAGATGTTACAAATGAGCGGTGGACAATACAATGTCCCAATCGTTTTCCGCGGTCCGAACGGACAAGCGGGACAATTAGCTGCAACGCACAGTCAAAGCTTTGAGTCGTTTTACGCACACGTTCCTGGATTGAAAGTAATCACTCCATCTAATCCATATGACGCGAAAGGTTTGTTGAAAGCTGCTATTCGCGACAATGATCCTGTTGTTTTCATGGAGTCTGAGAAGATGTATGGCGACAAAGGAATGGTTCCAGATGGAGAATACATTATTCCAATTGGAGTAGCAGATATCAAGCGAGAAGGAACAGATGTTACATTGGTTTCTTTCGGTAAGATCATGAAGACTGCTTTATTGGCTGCTGAAGAATTAGCGAAAGAAGGAATCTCTGTAGAGGTTATTGACTTGCGTACGATTCGTCCGCTTGACATCGACAGCATTGTAAACAGCGTAAAGAAAACGAACCGTTTAATTATCTTGGAAGAAAGCTGGCCAGTGGCGAGTATCTCAACTGAGATTACTTACCGCGTTCAACGCCATGCATTCGATTACTTAGATGCGCCAATTCGCAGAATTACACAAACCGATACTCCATTTGCATTTGCAACAACACTTATCGATGCCGCTCTTCCTGGAGTTGCAGATGTTGTTCGCGTTGCGAAAGAAGTTTGTTACAAAGCCTAATCGGGTGGAAGGTTAGTTCCTTCCACACAATTCTCTAAATTCACAATACTTGCATTTACCCTCGCTATCAGTGAGGGTAAATTCGTTTTTAGCAACAGGTGTATTGTTCTCAATGTCTACGTTCATGTTTTGCATTGCGCGTATATCACCAATCATGTCGCTTTTAAAGTTCTCAATATCCAGTTCTGAAATCTCCGGAATTACTTCACTGTAGCCATCTTTTAAGTACGCCAAGATTGGAATGATTCGGTCGAATTTATTTTCGAAATGAAAAGAAGCGAACAGCGAATAACCGATCAATTGTTTGCGATGCTTGTATTCATCGGCTTTTCCTGTTTTCCAATCAAGAATATAGATGTCTCTTCCATTCGGAAGCATAAAGTCTACCTTACAATAAGCCTTCAAGTCGCCGCGATCGGTTTTAATCCGCGTTTCACCGTATCCATCTGGTTCTATAATCCATTGTTGCTTCGAAGAGTCTGGTAATTGTCTTATCCATTCGAAACGCTCCGACTTCACGAAGATCATTACTGCGTTGAAAACGCTTTCAATAATGTAGGCCTCGTCAATTTCTTCCTTCTCTTTGTAATACACTTCAGAAAACACTTTATCCAACATGTATTTCTGAACTTGGGTTTTCACGAAACCTTTCATTCTTGTTTCGTCTATGACCTCAGTCGATTTCTGAAGTCGCTTCAAGATGGCTTCAATCACATCGTGCGCAAGGCTTCCAATGGAAAGGGCTTCTGTTGTCAGCGCTTTCAATTGATTGATTTTTGCAGTTGGAAATTCGCGATCGAATTTGCCATAGTAGGTGTAATAATACTTGCGCTTGCAAAATGAAAAAGTATCGAATCGACTCACAGACCAGCCGAGAATAGGAGAGAAGGGGAAACGTTTTAGCATTTTCAAATATAAGATTATGAAACAGCAGTTTGTTCGAAACTCGCCTTTTACTTTTCGAACGAAAAAGTTA
>JBILTL010000115.1:0-6530 GCA_044371535.1 Flavobacteriales bacterium
TCTAGAGGAAAGATGCGAGCAAGATTCCGGAGGAAAGATGCGAGCAAGATTCCGGAGGAAAGATGCAAGCAAGATTCTAGAGGAAAGATGCGAGCAAGATTCCGGAGGAAAGATGCAAGCAAGATTCCAGAGGAAAGATGCGAGCAAGGTGCAAGCAAGGTTCCTGCGGAAAGATGCGAGCAAGGTGCTTCGCAAGGAAAAAAAAACTTAACAATTGGGGGGTAGTTCGTTTAGACGAACGTGAGGAGATGAGATGAAAAAACGATTTGAAGCGAAATGAATGGAGGTAGAATCTAAAAATGGAATTTCAAGTGGTTCGAAGTCACAGGTCCATTGCGATTGGAATTTGTAGAAGAAATTGAGATGTTCTTGCGTTTGTTTTTTATCTGATGAATTTTTTACAAGTGAGCGAACGAGGGCTTTTAATTCATTTTCTTCGGTGTCTAGAACAGCATAGAGGGTTACAGATCCATCGTTATGAAATTCTTTTCGTGAAATGTCGTACATCTGACTTTTGTAGAGAAACTCCCAGGGTTCTGGCCATTCAAGTTGATTGAATTCGACTTCTGATAAATGAATCGGAGTGAGCTGGTCTTCAGCAACGCTGCCCATGACGAGGGCTTTCATTTCTTTTTTAACCAGCCAGATTTTGTGTTGAAGGACCCAATAGCCAATGCCACCCTGTGCAATGAACAGAACAAGCAAAAGCGATAGTATGAGATTTTTTGAAATTCGGTTCTTCATTTCCTTTGGCCAAATTAGTAAGAAAGCATTCATCTTAGGCATGTGGTAGCAAATGAAAGATTTGATTTTTTGCTTTTCATTAGGATTACTGTAAATTGCGACCAATGGCGGAACCGAAAAGCCAATAGAAGAATAGAGTAGGGCAAAAAATAATTTATTTAAGAATGAAAAAAGTGCTTTTTTCAATGTTAGCTATTGCTACACTTGCATTCACGTCATGTACTAAAGAAGGACCTGCTGGACCTGCTGGTGACGATGGAAGTTTTACAACTTACACGTTTACTTCTTCTGCTACTGACTGGGCTGCTTCTACTTATGTTGAATATCCAGTTTCAATTATTACGCAAGATGTAATGGACAAGGGAATTGCGTTGGTTTACGTTCAAGACGAATTCGGATATTGGAACCCATGCCCAAGCTCTTGGCATGCAATTAATGGATATACCTATGTATACACAGCAGCTGCAGGCGGTATTGTAGGATTGGATGTTACAACAGCACCAACTATCGACTATCAAGTTCGTGTTGTAACTATGAATGAGAAAGCTGCATCATCAATATCAAACATCGAGACTTTGCGTTACGATGAGTTGATGTCTGAATTGACTTCGAAATAATAAGTTTATACTTATGAGGTAAGAGGCGCTTCGGCGCCTTTTATTTTTTAGTTTTCTTGGGTTTCAGTTCTATGGGAGATTTAAACTCTTCGGGAACATCTTCTGCGTTCACAACCTCTAGAATAACCTGAGTGTGTCCACTTCTAACGAATTCTAACGTTTCGGCACTGAGCGAGGTAAGATCGATACATCGCTTAGAGGATTTCGGGAGGCGGTCGTTCACACGAACATAAATTACCTTGTTGTTCTTTACACGTGTAACTTTAAGCCAAGTTCCGAACGGAAGCGTTTTGTGCGCGCAAGTGAACTTGTTCTGTCTGTATATTTCTCCGTTAGAAGTCCCTCTTCCATCGAATTTATTATGGTAATAAGACGCTTCTCCCTTTTCAGTTTGTGCCAAAGCATTTAATTGAAAGAAGACAAAAAGTACTTGCAGGGTTCGTTTTAGTAAGTTTTTCATAATCACGAATTTAGTGAAAAGATATTATCTTCGCTTAAATCTTAACTGAAATGGGCAAATTGCATTTAAGTGGATTATTCGCGCTTGTATTTCTATGCACTTTTGAAATGCATGGTCAAGTAAAGAAAATGGATGGGATGATTTCTGCTAGTCTGGGATATGGCCAGTTCAATTTTGCTGCGGACATCAGTGAATTAGGCGATTCAAGCACCACCGTTAGTAAGTCAATGTATCCGTCTTTGAGTTTCGCGGGAGACTTCTCCTTGACGAAAGGTACACGCAAGAAGTGGAGAGTAATTTTTGGCTTTGGTCTTACCACTCAATCATTAACAGTTAATGCAACAGATTATAGGTTTATAGATCAAACAGGATCTTTGGCTGTAGATCCTTATGTGTCTTGGGGCATTACTAAGAATACGATTGGAGCGAGGTTGTTATTTTCATACAACATTCAAAAAGTAAAAAAGAAAAAGATTTTCGGATTTAAAAAAACGAGCTGTTTGCTTTATACGGGTATTAGTACGAATTTGAATTGGTACGGTATAAAGGAGAATACCACGAATGTGAATTTCGATAAGAAATCTTTTGGAGACCGTTTGACCGAATACCAGCTGGTAGCTTTGGGATTTACAGGTTTTCCATACCGTAAGAAAGTTGGGGTGAATTGTGAGTTGGCTTGGGGAGGTCCCTACTTCATCAAGGCGGGTGTGATTATAGGATTGTAATTTTTTTTAAGTAATACTTGCGAGAGAGCGAAAAGTTGGTATATTTGCACCCACAAATCCCAAACGGCCCGTTCGTCTAGGGGTTAGGACAGCAGATTTTCATTCTGTAAACAGGGGTTCGATTCCCCTACGGGCTACAAAGAAAAACCCTCAACGAAAGTTGAGGGTTTTTTGTTGAAGTAGGTTTAAAAAATTAATCTCCATACATCGGCTCAAGATCATGCAAGTTGATCCAACCGGAAGTTGTCTTGCCATTCTTAGCGTTGAAGAAGTCGGTGTAACCAAAACCATTACTCACCTTCGTGATTACGCAATAATCTCCGGAAACTAAAAATGCTCCGCGTGCCGTTGCTGGGTCTGGTGAGCCGTGGAAGAATGTTTTGCCAACTACTACAATTCCTTCTGTGTAAGGAGGGAACTGTTGCTCAAGCTTAGCGTTTGCAACAATTGCTTGTCTGCGAGATTCTTCTGCTTGTTTGAGTTTTTCTTCTTCAAGTTTTTGACGCTCTTGCTCGAGCTTTTGTTTTTCAGCTTCAATTTTTTGAAGTTCTTCAGTGGTTGACGCGTTGCTCTTTGGTGTGTTAGCACTTTCGTTGTTGGAACAAGAAGCGAAAATCAAAAGGCAGAACAGCGCAATCAATTGTAATTTGTTTTTCATAGGAATTTGTCGGTTATTCGGTTAGTGAGCACGAAGATAATAACAATGGTAAAATTTAAGTTGACGTGTTGTTTATTTGCGAAAGCATTTCATAGAGTCTTCAGAAATAAAAATAGTTATGGGAATATCAAAGTCGAAATTCGTCGCAGGTTTAAGCTGCGAGAAGAGATTGTTTTTGGAAGTAAATAATCCCGAATATAAAGAGCAGTTGAGTGCTAGTCAGGAAGCTAAGTTCAATTCGGGTCATCGCGTTGGGGCCTTGGCTCAAGCTTATTTCTCGGGTGGTGTGAATGCCGAGCCTCAGGGAGAAAGGAATTTTTCGGAATGGATGAATTCGACACGCTTATTCTTGGAAGAAAAGCGGCCGATTATATATGAAGCAGCTTTTTCACATGAAGGAAGTTTTTGCGCATTGGATATACTCGTCAGAGAAGGTGATGATCTGGTTGCAATAGAAGTGAAGGGGAGTAAAGAGGCTAAGGATATTTATGTAATTGATGCGGCGTATCAGTATTATGTAATGTCGAAATTGGGTTTTCAGCCTAAGCGATTTTACCTGTTGTTAATCGATGGAAGTTATATTCGAGGCAAGGAATTGGAGTTGCAAAAGCTATTTCAAAAAGTAGATATCACCGACAGAGTTATGACATTGCAAAATGATGTCGTTGAGAAATTGAATCAATTTGGTGCTATGTTGAAGGAAGGCATTGAGCCAAAAAGAGCAATTGGTCCTCATTGCTCAAGTCCTTATAGTTGTCCTTTTTATGGACATTGCAGTAAGCATCTTCCGGAAATTAATCCAATAACAAACTTAAGAGGGTCTTCAGAAAAAGTTTGGGACCTGCACAACAGAGGTATATATTCAATTGAAAATATACCGTCAGATTATCCGCTTCAAAAAAGGCAAGAGCCTCAGGTAAACGGTGTAAAGAGTGGTGAGAAGATCATAGACATTCGTCCGATAAAGAAGTTTGTTGAGGGTGTAAAGTATCCGCTCCATTTTTTTGATTTCGAAACCATTTGGCCAGCGATTCCTTCCGCCGAAGGAATTGGTCCTTTTGGACATTTGTCATTTCAGTATTCGATGCATCTGATGAATGCCGAGGGTGAGTTGTCTCATCGCGAATTTTTAGCTGATCCAGAAGAGATTCATAGAGGAGTAAATACCGAGTATGAGTTAATTCAACAGATGAAAATTGATTTTCACGGGGAAGGAAGCATTGTTGCCTACAATTCAACCTTTGAAAAGAATAGATTGAAGGATATGATCAAACGCTTCCCAAGCGAAGCAGATTTCCTTCTGGATTTGATCGATCGTTTTGTTGATTTAATGGTGCTGTTTCGTCCGCAGAACATTTACTATTTGCCAGCTATGAAAGGAAGTTATTCCATTAAAGATGTGTTGCCCGCTATAGCGCCGGAATTCAGTTATTCAGATTTGGTGATAGGTAACGGCGGAGAGGCGAGTTCAATATTCGAAGCGAAGTGTTCGGGTATTGAAGATGAAAATTGGGAAGCAACTAGAACGGCCTTGTTGAAATACTGTGAGCGTGATTCCTACGGAATGGTTGTTATCTGGAATCATTTGAGAGAGTTGATTGCCTGAGGCGAATGTCTTTGACCAATGTCTTTGACGAATGCTTTTCGAATGTCTTCTCGAATGTCTTCGACCAATGTCTTTGACGAATGCTTTGCGAATGTCTTCGACCAATGTCTTTGACGAATGCTTTGCGAATGTCTTTGACCAATGTCTTTGACGAATGCTTCGCGAATGTCCTCGACCAATGTCTTTGACGAATGCTTTGCGAATGTCTTCGACGAATGCTTTGCGAATGTCTTCGACGATTTAATTACGAAGTAGGAATAAAATCTCAGATTTTCCAATTACGAAGTAGGAATAAAATCTCAGATTTTCCAATTACGCAGTATGAATAACGAAGTTCCAATAACGTAGTTCTAACAACGCAGTTCCAACAACGAAGTTCTCAGTACCCCGGATAGCAGTGGAAATCCTTTGAGCGAAGCGAAAAGATTGGAACGGATAGCCGGAAAAGGTTCGAGAAAATTAAATGACAGCTAATGCCAAGATCATGTTTAACAAAAGGAGTGCAGGGTAAATACCGGCGAGAACAAGTCCCGTGATAGCGCGACTGCGGTATTTGTAGTAGTTTGGGTCTTTGCCGTGTAAACGCAAGAAACGAATGGCGAAGGTAATGGCCAAAATTTCAATGGCTATAAAAAGCGCACCCCCGACAAGAATGCCCGCACCAATAGCCGTCCAAATTCCAACGTTGGTTGAAGCGGCTCCAATGAGCGCAGCAAGAAGGAAGAAAAGTAAAACTCCCCATACAGGTGCAGAGATTGAAGCGATGCCCAATCCCAATGCCCAGTTGGCTAATTTGGTGTCTTGCAGCTCGTTCGTTGGAAGAGCGTTCTTGTAGTTGTTGCTGAAGTATTCCTCTTGCTGCTTGGGTTGATCCGGAACAATGGTGTCGTTCTTCGATGTAACGAAAGGAGATTTTTTAGGCGCTAGGATTAATTGGTTGTCTTGATTTGAATTTGCAGAAATTGTTTCCGCCGAATGAACGTTCGGTTGATAAATTTCGGGAGTTGACGTAACAACTACTTCTTCTTTCGAAGAAATTTCATTTGATTGTATTGGCTCTGAAGGATCAGAATGACGGTGCTTCCATGAAATGTGATAACCATCTTGGTAAACACGTTTTTCTATAGAACAAGAACTGAATGCTACTGAGAAAATAGTAATAACGCTAATGCCTAAAAGTAATTTCTTCATGGTTTAATGTTTAATGCAATCGTTATAAACGTCTTTGTATGATTTGGCAACATATAAGCTGTTGCGAATGTCTTCGTTATTCATGAATTCCTTATGCAATTTAGGAAGGTTGTAGCAAGGTACGCCCGGATAAAGATGGTGTTCGTTGTGAAGATTGATGTTCTTCGGGGCGAAGAACAAGCGAACAAACCAGTTGTGTGTTGTTGTTCGAGTTTGCATGGAATGATCAAATCCTTCAATGCTCGAATGCTCCGCTATGCGTCGCAAGCGATTCGCTACTTGTGTCCAAGTAGCAAAAGGAATGATCCAATACATCAGTAGCCACATGCCATGATTGAAATAGATGAAGCTCGAAAAAACAATGATGTAAAACGAAATCCGCGCTAGCGTATACCCAATGGGTGTCGGTTCTTTTTTTCGCTTCACGTGTTTACCTGACATAACTTTCAATGTTTCGAAGACGCCAATTCCGGTAAACTGAATGAAAATAATTTTGAAGAATTTTTTTGCAGACATCGGGAACTTCCAA
>JBILTL010000116.1:0-6435 GCA_044371535.1 Flavobacteriales bacterium
AATACTGCCATTGCGCACGACGCACATTTGGCTGGTGCAGCCTTTGGAATAGCGTTTTTATTGGTGTGGAAGCCGCAGGAATTCCTCGATTTCTTTGTTGTTGTTTTTAATTCAATCGTTCATTAAACGATGATTCCCGGAGCAAATTTCAAAATGAAGAGCGGCATCAGCTGGTGGATCTTCGGTCCAGTATTGATTCTGTTCATGGTAACCGGATTTCTGACCGTTAAAGAATCGCTAATCATGCTCGCTTTATACGTCCCGCTTACAGCTTTTGTTCTTTCGATTATATTCAACACACATTACACCATTACCTCTGAAGGAAAACTAAAAGTGTTTTGTGGCATTTTTCCTTTTCCAACCATAGACGTTTCAGACATTACTCATTATAAGTACACAAACAACCCCATTAGCTCTCCGGCCGCGTCGTTGAAGCGTTTGGCCTTGTATCACAACGGTCGATTATTGGTGATTATTAGTCCCGAAAGCAGAGACATTTTTGTTGAAGTCCTGAAGCAGCACAATACTTCTTTGCAACAGAAGTAATATTTGTTCGGAAATCCGTTCTACAAGGGTTATTTTTGTATAATTGGAAACCCCTGAGGAAATAGTTGTTCAACCTAAGAAAAAGCGAAAGAGAAGATTTCTCTGGCTTTTAACTATTCCTGCATTTTTCATTTTAGCCATTCTTTCATTGCAAATTCACGCTGTTCAAACGTGGGGCGGACACCGTCTGGCTTCCTATCTTTCTTCGGAGTGGAATCGAAAAGTAGAGATAGATCGGGTGCGCATTGACTTGTGGGCTCGTGTTGTTTTAGACGGTTTATATATTGAAGATCACAAGGGCGATACATTGCTTTACGCGAAGGAATTGCACCTGGCAACTTATTCTTTTTCTTCAAGTGATTCTCGGTTTGAATCGCAAAGTATTTCGTTGGTTGAACCCAATATTGAATTGAAGCGCTACGCTGGAGATGCAGATTGGAACTATCAATTCCTGTCAGATTATTTCGCAAGCGAAGAGCCCCAAGACACCACAAGTAATTTCAGTATGTGGGTAGGGAAGTTGAATATTGAAAATGGAAAGTTCACGTATTTCGATTACACTCTTCCACTTGCAGAAGAAGGCGCATTCTACGAAGAACAATTAGCAGTCTCACATTTTTCAACCCAGATTGAAAATTTCGAAATGAAAGGAGACGTGATTCAAGCCAACATTGAATCGTTGAAGTTTAAAGAAAGATCGGGATTGAATGTCGAAGATTTGCACGCGCATTTCCGAATGCAGGACAATGCTATTCAGGTTACAGAATTAGATGCCGATTTAGGAGAAACCCATCTTGTTGGAGATGTTGGAATGTATGCGCCCAACGACGACGCATGGAGCGACTTCAACAACAAAGTGAATTGGGACATTCACCTGAAGCCTACGGAATTGGTGTTGAACGATCTTTCAGTATTTAGTAGCGATTTGAAAGGTTTCGACAATGTGTTGAAATTGGAAGGAGACATTTCGGGTCCATTGAACGATTTAAGTTTATGGAATATGAATCTTCAATTTGGAAGGGATTCACACTTCAAAGGAAATATTCATTTGTTAAACGCAATGAACCTGGATAGCTTGAAATACCAGGTGGCAGCAGAATCTGTTCAAAGTAATTTCAGCGATTTGACCTCGTTAAAATCCTATCCTTTCAACGAAGGAAAGTTTATGGAACTTCCCGCTAACATTTCAACGTTGGGTAAAATTCAATTTGAAGGAAATGCGCGCGGAGATCTCGCTGAAGTTGAACTTTATGGAAAGACAACCACCGATATTGGTTCGCTAACTACTGCGATTAAGATGAGTGATTTCGACTCCTTAGTGAGTTACAACGGACAATTGCAATTGGAGAAATTCAATTTGGGAACCTACTATACAGATGATCAGCTGGGCGTTGTTTCAACCAATATTCATATCGAGGGAACAGGTCTCGAATTGGGTAATATGGACCTGAATTTCGAAGGCGATATCAGTGAATTGGGGCTTGGGGAATATGTCTACACCAAGATGACTTCTAACGGAAGGTTCAAGAATAATTTCTTCAGCGGGATATTTGAAATAGCAGATGCGAACGCACAAGCAAAGTTCGATGGAGAGATCGATTTTACTCAGAAGCAACCATTGTTGAATTTCGATCTGAATGTGAATCGTTTCGATTTAACGGCTGTTGGATTGGTTGAAGATGAGACGCCTGCGGTCATTGCAGGTGATTTTAGTGCACATTTGAAAGGCTTGACATTAAGCGAAATCGAAGGTGAATTTGTAGGTTCAAATGTGATTTATCTGATCGATGAAAAGATTAGAAAACTAGATTACTTCACATTAGACACTGAACAAGGACAAACACGCAGCATTACGCTTAATTCTGATGTGGTATTCGCGAAGTTGGAGGGGAACTTTAACTACAATCAGTTGTGGCCAAGTCTTCAGGATATTATTGCCGATGCACTTCCTAATATGACTTACTCTTCGCGTCCGCACAAAGAGCAAGACTTCAACTTAACGGTTCGGATCAATGATTTCGAATTCATTTCAGCCGCCTTCATTCCTGAATTGAAAGTTGCACCGGGTACTTCATTGAATTTATTTGTAGACGAGAGAAACAATGAACTTTCGGGAACATTTGGTTCTCCGAATATTCAATATGAAGATTATAAGGCCGAAGATTTAGTGGTCGATATTTCAAGAGAACTGAGTTCCATCTTTCTGACGGTTCAAGTCAACGAAGTGTTGGATGGAGATTCCAAGCTAATAAGCAATTTGTCATGGGATGTCCAGTCATTGGGTGACACGGTATACAGTGCATTGATGTGGGGAAATCCAGGCGAGTTTCTAACGGGTGATTTAAACGGTGTATTCTTCCTAAACAGCTTCGATGATTTTGAGTACCGTGTTGATCAAAGCTCCCTTGTTATAAACAACGAGCCGTGGTATTGGGCTCCGAATGCGTCCTTCACACTTTGTCACAAAGACCTTGGTGTGAATGGATTCAGAATGTACAATCAGAATGAGTATTTGGGTATTAACGGTATGATTACCGAACACCCGTCTGCTCCTTTGCGTGTTGAGTTGGGTAATATTGATTTATCTCTATTGAATGGCTTATTGGGCGAAGATCTTAAACTTGCTGGCGAGGCGAATGGAGTCGTGGAATTGAGCAATGTTTACGATAAGACCATTGTGTCTTCAGAATTGAGTTTGTTTGAATTAGGATTGAATGATTATGAGATTGGAAATTTATGTGTGAATAGCACATGGGACAGTAAGAAAGAACGTTTAAGAGCTGATGGAGAAATAGAAAGGGACAGTGTTCAACCATTGCGCTTTGCAGGTAATTATGCACCAAATAACGAAGAGAGTCCGCTCGATTTCTTGTTAACGATGAATGGTTTCGATTTAAGTATTTTAAATGCCTTCATTGGTGAAGATGTGTTGGGAATAAGTGGTTTTGCTTCCTCCATGGTTAGCCTAACAGGAACGCTTGAAGAGCCGCAATTGGAAGGCGATTTAATACTTCGTAAGGCAGAACTTTTCGTTCCATTCCTTCAAACGAAATATGCATTCAATGACAAGATTCACATTGATCCTGAAATGTTCGCATTCGATAACGTGAAGATCTTCGATGAGGAAGGAAATCCGGGAAGACTTACGGGACAAGTGCTTCATAAGAATTTTGGTGATTGGCAATACGACGTGATGGTTGAAATGGATACCCCCATGTTAACCATGAATACCAAGGAGGGAGACAATAGTGATTTTTATGGAAAGGCCTACACGACGGGATTCCTAGACATTTCTGGTTATGGAGATCAGACCTTCTTCGACATGACCTTGAAGAGTGAAAAGGGTACTGTGTTCAACTTGCCAATGAGTGCATCGGGCGAATTGCAATTCGACTCTTACATTCAATTTGTAAATCCACTCGATACAACAATGAAGAAGGAGCTGAAGGCAGATTTGAGCGGTATTACCATGAACATGCAGCTCGACGTTACTGAAGATGCAGAATTTCAAATTATTTTCGACGAAGCTGTAGGCGATGTTATGAAAGGAAGGGGGAAGGGGCATTTGTCCATGATCATCAACAACCTCAGCACTTTCAACATGTACGGTATGCTGGAACTTACCCAGGGAAGTTATTTGTTCACGTTGAAGAACTTGTTGAACAAACCTTTCGAAGTGAAGCCAGGCGGTACCATTGCATGGTACGGAGACCCAATGGCTGCGGAGCTCGATATGCAGGCCATCTACAAAGTGTCGGCGAGTTTAAATGACATTATTCCGGATCCAACACAGACCAGTGGGAAGCGTGTTCCAATTAATTTGATCATGGGCCTTCAAGGAAAAATGATGAATCCAACCATTGGTTTCGATTTGGAATTGCCACAGTCTGATCAGTTGACGAAGTCGCGATTAGCAAGTGTGGTAAGTACCGAGCAAGAGCGAAACAGACAAGCTTTCGCACTGTTGGTAATGGGAAGGTTTATTAGTCCGCCAAACATTACCCAAACCGGAGGAACCGGAGTTGGTTTAGCAAGTAACGGAAGTGAGTTGATTTCAAATCAGATTTCAAACTGGCTCAGTCAGATTAGCGACGATTTCGATTTAGGATTCAATTATCGTCCAGGAGATAAGATCAGTAACGAGCAAATTGAATTGGCATTGAGTACGCAATTGTTCAACGATCGCGTAAGTGTCGTAGGAAACTTCGGAGTAGCTCGCGGTAGCGCGAATACGAGTCAAACGACCAACTACATCGGAGATGTTCGCGTTGAGTACAACATTACACAAGATGGAAAGGTTCGCTTAATGGTCTACAATGAAAGTAATGACCGTCGCATGACCACTACTGCTCAAAGCCCGTATACACAAGGTATTGGTGTTATCTATCAAGAGGAATTCGACAACTGGGGACAGCTATTAGATGGTATTCAAGAGTTATTTAAGCGCAATGCCAATAAATCCCCTGGGGACTAATCCGCTATGCGGACCAATCCCGAAGGGAATGATTACTTCGCTTTAAACTTCGCAATAGCTGCACGAGTGAAATCACTCAATACAAGACGTCCCGAAATACCTGCACGTTCGAACAAAAGTTGATCCCAGTGCTCGGTGTTTTTCCAAAAGATTTTCTTCAATTCAGACATGGCTTCCGGATTGCTGTTGTTCAGCTTTTCAGCTAACGTTTGAATGGCAGCATCCATAGCTTCAACGGTATCGAAAACTTCAGCATACAATCCTTTTTCACGCGCCCATTGTGCGCTCTGCCATTCGCTAGCATTAATAGCCAATTGCGACATAGCAGACAATCCTACTTTTCTTTCAACCGCTGGTCCAACCACGAACGGTCCAATTCCAACAACCAATTCACTTAGTTTGACAGAAGCGGCAGATGTCGCAAAACAATAATCTACAGAAGCCGCAATTCCAACACCACCGCCCACGGCTTTGTTTTGCACACGTCCGATTACGAGTTGAGGTATCTTACGAAGTGCATTAATAACCATCGCGAATCCCGAGAAAAATACATTTCCTTCTTCAGTGCTTTGAATGGCCACCAATTCGTCGAAACTAGCTCCGGCGCAAAATGCTTTTTCACCTTCACTCTTCAACACAACCACTCGAACATCTTCCCTTGTTCCTATCTGTTCAATAGTAGCAGCGAGTTCACGAAGCAAGGTTCCAGGAAGCGAATTGCTTTGAGGGTGAAAGAAGGTGATGGTTGCAATTCCGTTTGCATTTTCGACAGATACTTTTCCGTTTTCCATGTTGAAATTTATTGAAATTCTATTGAATGAAAAGGGCTGCCGAAGCAGCCCGTAATATTATCCTCTTTTTGCAATGGGCACATAATCGCGAAGATCATGTCCAGTGTAGATTTGACGTGGACGACCGATTGGCTCACCTTGTTCAATCATTTCTTTCCATTGTGCAATCCAACCTGGTAGACGTCCCAATGCGAACATTACCGTGAACATTTCTGTTGGAATACCAATTGCGCGGTAGATGATACCCGAGTAGAAGTCTACGTTTGGATACAACTTACGCTCTACGAAGTACTCGTCTTTCAATGCAACTTCTTCCAATTGCTTAGCAATGTCAAGAACTGGATCGTGAATACCTAATTTGTTCAAAACATCGTCACATGCTTTCTTAATGATGCGTGCACGTGGATCGAAGTTTTTATAAACGCGGTGACCGAATCCCATAAGGCGGAATGGGTCATTTTTATCTTTTGCTTTCGCAACCCATTTCGAAACATCACCACCGTCGTTCTTAATCTTCTCAAGCATTTCAATAACTGCTTGGTTAGCACCACCGTGAAGAGGTCCCCAAAGTGCAGCAATACCTGCCGAGATAGAAGAGTAAAGGTTACTTTGTGAAGAAACAAC
>JBILTL010000117.1:0-6402 GCA_044371535.1 Flavobacteriales bacterium
CTTGCTTGCATCTTGAGTAACATCTTTCGAAGAATCTTGCTTGCATCTTGAGTAACATCTTTCGAAGAATCTTGCTTGCATCTTTAGTAGTAATAATAACCTTTTTTTTGCCAAAAAACCATATATTTGCCCTCAATTCTAACGAAAAATTCAAATAACGATGAATATTACTCAAATTCAAGATTTAATCAAGTTCGTTGCGAAAAGTGGCGTAAGTGAAGTAGAAATCGAGCAAAAAGATTTCAAAATCACCATCAAGACTCCAGGAAAAGGAAAACAAGAATTCGTTCAAGTTGCTGCTGCTCCAATGATAGCTGCTCCTGCTCCAGTGGCTTTGCCTGCTGCTGCGCCTGCACCAGTTGTAACTGAGGCTCCTGCCGCTGCTGCTCCGGTTGCTTCAAATCTTATTGAGATCAAGAGCCCAATGATTGGAACCTTCTACCGTTCATCTGCACCAGACAAGCCTGCATTTATTGAGGTAGGTTCTGAAATTAAAGTTGGAGATAAAGTATGTATTGTTGAAGCAATGAAATTATTCAACGAAATCGAATCTGAAGTATCAGGTAGAATCGTGAAAATTTTGGTGAACGACATGTCTCCTATTGAATTTGACCAACCTTTATTCTTGGTTGAACCCGCTTAATCGCACTTAAACACTACTTCCATGTTTAACAAAATATTGATTGCCAATCGTGGCGAAATTGCGCTACGTGTTATTCGCACGTGCAAAGAAATGGGTATTAAAACGGTTGCTGTTTATTCAACAGCTGACCGCGATAGCCTTCATGTGCGTTTCGCAGATGAAGCTGTTTGTATTGGCCCGCCTTCAAGTAAAGAGTCTTATTTAAAGATTCCGAACATTATTGCCGCTGCAGAGATCACCAACGCAGATGCTATTCACCCAGGATATGGTTTCCTTTCTGAAAATGCTACCTTCTCTAAGGTGTGTAAAGAAAACGGAATCAAATTCATTGGTGCTTCTCCGGAAATGATCGACTCTATGGGCGACAAATCTTCGGCAAAGCAAACCATGAAAAATGCGGGTGTTCCAACTATTCCTGGTAGCGATGGATTGATTGAAAGTCTTGAGCATGCGAAAGAATTGGCTGTTGGGATTGTTTACCCTGTTATCTTGAAAGCTACCGCAGGTGGTGGTGGAAAAGGTATGCGTGTGGTAAACAGCGAAGACGAAATGGAAAGCGCATGGGAAATGGTGAAACGCGAAGCCGGCGCTGCCTTCGGAAACGACGGTATCTACATGGAAAAATTCGTTGTTGAGCCACGTCACATCGAGATTCAAATCGCCGGAGACCAATACGGAAAAGCTTGTCACCTTTCAGAACGCGATTGTTCTATTCAAAGAAGACATCAGAAATTAGTGGAAGAAACTCCTTCACCATATATGACACCTGAGTTGCGCGAGCGCATGGGTGAAGCTGCTATTAAGGCTGCTCTTGCTGTTGGATACGAAGGCGTTGGAACAGTGGAATTCTTGGTCGATAAAGACCGTAATTTCTACTTCATGGAAATGAATACACGTATTCAAGTAGAGCATACCATTACCGAAGAAGTAATAGACTACGACTTGGTGAAGGAACAAATTAAATTGGCTGCTGGTGAACCTATTTCAGGAAGAAATTACTATCCAACTATGCACGCGATTCAGTGTCGTATTAACGCTGAAGACCCTTACAAGAACTTCATTCCTTCTCCGGGAAGAATTACTGACTATCATTGTCCGGGCGGACACGGTGTTCGTATAGATGCTCACGCCTATGCTGGATACGTGATTCCTCCGTTCTACGATTCAATGATTTCGAAGTTGATCACTGTTGCTCAAACACGTGAAGAAGCTATTGCGAAAATGCAACGCGCGTTAGATGAGTATATCATTGAAGGCGTTAAAACAACGATTCCTTTCCACCAAAAACTAATGAAAGACGAGAAATTCCGTTCAGGAAATTTCACGACGAAGTTTTTGGAAGATTGGACGATGTAATCAGTCTTTGACTGATCAATCTGACTTTGTCAGATCAATCCTTCGGATCAATCAGTCTTCGACTGACAAATTACTACGTAATCAATCCTGCGGATCAATTGCTTCGCAACCAATCTTTCAGATTAATCCTGACGGATAAATACTGCGCAAGAAAACCTCATCAAATTTGATCACGAAGTGATTGATCAGTCGCAGACTGATTGATCCGAAGGATTGATCACGAAGTGATTTATTACGCAGAAATTTATCGGAAAGATTGATCACAAAGTGATTTCTTACACTGTAATTAATCCGAAGGATTGATCACGAAGTGATTGATTGCGCAGCAATTGATCAGACGTAGTCTGATTTAGCTATTTAGTTTAAGCACCGCCAAAAACGCTGCCTGTGGAACTTCTACAGATCCAACTTGACGCATACGTTTCTTACCTTCTTTTTGCTTTTCAAGAAGTTTGCGTTTACGCGAAATATCACCACCGTAACATTTGGCGGTTACGTCTTTACGCAAAGCGTTGATGGTTTCGCGAGCAATAATCTTCGCGCCAATAGCGGCTTGTAGAGCGATTAAGAATTGTTGTCTTGGGATAAGCTCACGCAATTTCATACAGATCTTCTTACCCAATTCGTAAGCGTGATCCTTGTGAATAAGCGCGCTCAAGGCGTCTACCTGATCTCCGTTTAGGAGAATATCTAATTTCACCAATTGGCTTTCTTGGTATCCAATTCTGAAGTAATCGAAAGAAGCGTATCCCTTTGAAATCGTTTTCAAGCGATCATAAAAATCGAATACGATTTCAGCCAATGGCATTTCAAACGTTAGCTCAATGCGGTCTGTTGTCAAATACAACTGATTGGTAAGCATGCCTCGTTTTTCAATACAAAGAGTCATGATTGCACCAATGAATTCAGTCTTGGTGATGATTTGAGCCTTAATGAAAGGCTCTTCAACGTGTGCAATTAAGTTCTGTTCTGGAAGCTCCGACGGATTGTTAATCTCTAACTTCTCACCTTTCGTGGTGTAGCAGAAATAACTAACGTTCGGAACCGTAGTAATAACAGTCATGTTGAACTCGCGTTCCAAGCGCTCTTGAATAATTTCCATATGCAGCATTCCTAAGAATCCGCAACGGAAACCGAACCCAAGCGCCGCAGAACTCTCTGGTTCGAAAACCAAAGAAGCGTCGTTCAATTGTAATTTTTCCATGCTCGCACGAAGCTCTTCGTACTCGTCTGTGTCTACAGGATAAATACCCGCGAATACCATCGGCTTCACATCTTCAAAACCTTGAAGGGCTTCTGGACATGGGTTTGCAAGAGTGGTAATTGTATCACCCACTTTTACTTCCGTGGCTGTTTTAATTCCAGAAATAATATATCCAACATCGCCAGCGGCAACAAAGTCACGCGGCTTCAAATCCATTCCCAAAACACCTACTTCATCTGCATAGTACTCTTTTCCTGTGCTCATGAACTTCACCTTGTCTCCTTTGCGAAGTACACCGTTCTTGATACGGAAGTACGCAATGATACCACGGAACGAGTTGAATACCGAATCGAAAACCATTGCCTGCAAAGGAGCATCAACTGTTCCAACCGGAGCAGGAATGCGCGCACAAATGGCATCTAAAATTTCAAGAACTCCTTCGCCTGTCTTTCCGCTTGCGGCTAAAATTTCATCTCGCTCGCAACCGATTAAATCTACAATCTGATCTTTCACCAACTCAGGGTCAGCATTCGGAAGATCTATTTTATTCAAAATTGGAATGATGGTTAAATCATTTTCCAACGCTAAGTACAAGTTTGAAATCGTTTGCGCTTGAATTCCTTGAGAAGCGTCAACGATAAGAATGGCACCTTCGCACGAAGCAATGGCGCGAGAAACTTCATAAGAAAAGTCAACGTGACCTGGGGTGTCGATCAAATTCAAAACGAATTGCTCGTTCCCCACTTTGTGCAACATTTGAATCGCGTGCGCCTTGATGGTAATTCCCTTCTCACGCTCAAGATCCATATCGTCGAGCGCTTGCGCAACCATCTTACGATCTTCAATGGTTTTCGTGATTTGCAACATTCTATCCGCAAGGGTTGATTTCCCGTGATCGATGTGTGCAATGATGCAGAAATTTCTAATGTTTTTCATGTTCTTTTTAAGCGGTGCAAAGGTAGGCCTAAAGCTAGGTATAAAACAATGAAAAGAAATTAGGCGAAAACAAAAATTGTTAAAGCCAACATTCGTTTATTTTTGTTCACCATGAAAATTTTGAAAACCCTTTTGGTGGTTGCACTTGGATTTGCAAGCACAGGAATATTCGCTCAAGTAGATCATTTGTATTGCGGCGAGCGCGAGAATCGTGTTCGCATGTTCGGTATGTATCCTGAAGCCGAAGGTATTGCTCGCAGAGCAAATGAAGCCCTTGAATCTTATACCGAAAATTTCACTGACGATGCGCCTGAACGAGGGTCACAGACCATTTACACCATCCCTGTTGTTTTCCATGTGATACACAACAACGGTCCTGAGAATATTTCAGACGAACAAATATTAAACGGCTTATCCATTTTGAATCGTGACTTTGCATTGCAGAACGCAGACATCAGTTTGGTTGTTTCGGCCTTTGAAAATATAACGGCTGATGTAGGAATTCAGTTTGCACTTGCAACGAAAGATCCGGATGGCAATTGCACACGAGGCATCAATCGTATTGTTTCTCCGCTTACTTCAGACGGTGGACAAGACATGAAGGATTTAATTATTTGGCCTCGAAACAAATACCTGAATATTTGGATTTGCTTAGATGCTGCAGGTGCTGCAGGTTATACCAATCTTCCTGGTGATGTAGCCGGATTCTGGGGAGCGGCAACAGACGGTATTGTTGTACGTTCAGATTATGTTGGAGCCATTGGAACAAGCACCAATCAGCGCAGCCGAACACTTACTCACGAAGTTGGACATTGGATTAATTTATACCACACGTGGGGTCCTGGAAATTCTCCGGGAGTAGCTTCGAATTGCAATCAAGACGATAACGTAACCGACACACCAAACACAATTGGTTGGACCACCTGCTCGCTTACTGGAAGTTCATGTGGAAATACAGTTGACAACGTGCAGAACTACATGGAATATTCATACTGCTCTCGCATGTTCACAGAGGGACAGCGCACGCGCATGCGTGCAGCACTTACGAGTAGTGTAGCGTCTAGAAGCAGCCTTATTACCGCCTCGAATTTATTAGCGACGGGAGTTACTAATCCGGCCCTTTGTGTTGCTGATTTCAAATTCGACAAGAGTATCTTATGCGCTGGTGGCAGTGTTGCGTTTACAGACGTTTCTTACCACGGTATTACCTCATGGAATTGGAATTTTGGCGACGGTGTAACCTTGGTTGGAAGCGATCCTGCTGTTCACCAAAACCCTACTCATACCTACAGTACACCTGGAACATTTACAGTAACGCTCACTGTTAGCAACGGTGCCGACCAACTATCCAAAACGTATTCAAACATCATTACAGTTTTAGGTGAAGGTGGAATAAACACGCCACTTATGGAAGGTTTTGAAGGAACTTGGCCAGCTAACAATTGGTTTGTAGACAATGTAGACGGCGATGAAACTTGGCAAGTGGTTAATACAAGTTACAGCGGAACCAAAGGCCTTAAGCTCTCGAATTTCACAAGTGAATCTGGACACGTAGATGAATTCATTTCGAACACCTTTGACATGAGTGCGATCGACACCATTTTTGTGAGTTACAAGTGGGCCTATGCAAACCGTGTGAACGAGACTGATGATCGCCTTAGAATTAGCGCTTCAGGAGATTGTGGAACTTCGTGGACGCTTGCTCGAATTCGAAAAGGCACAACCAACCTACCTACCCGAACAGGAACTAACATGGCATTCACTCCAAGCGGCATTGACCAATGGAGCGGTGAAACGCTAACGCTTACTAACTCGAGTTACATGACCGAAAATTTTCAATTAAAATATGAATTCATCAGTTATGGTGGAAACAATATCTATCTCGATGACATTAATATTACTGTTGTTGATACACTTGGAAATTTCATTGAACTAACAGAATCTCCATTGAAAATTTCAATTTTTCCAAATCCAGCAAATGATGCGACAACCCTTGTTTTAGGAAGTGCTGCTCACAGAAAAACAGAGGTGACCTTATTCAATTCAGCCGGAGATTTAGTGGATCGAATCTTCAGCGGAAACCTAAGTGTAGGCACTCACAATTTCGAGATTGCAAAACAACCTGCTGGTTTCTACATTGTTCAAATTCAAAGCGGAAACGCAGTGATACATCGAAAACTTATTTTCGAATAAGCTTTCGTTGAACAAACTTGGCTCGTGTTTGTTAACTTTGTTTAATATGTCGACATTCACTCCAGGCCCT